>JAJKJG010000016.1 GCA_021154065.1 Methylobacterium sp. | reverse complement strand
GCTCCGGCGCGGCGAGGCGCCGGCCTTCGTGGCATTGCGTTGCGGCTTCTGCGACCAGAGCCATCTCAACCGCGTCTTCAAGGCCCGCATGGGCGTGACCCCCGGCGCCTACCGCGCCGCTTGAAGGCGCGGCACTTTCATCCAAGACGGGCGCGGCGATCTCCGGCATGGCGGGGGCATGCGAACGCGATTGTCTCTCTCCGCGGATGCCCGCGACGGCCTGCGCGACATCACCCCGGTGATGATCGCGGCAGCGCCGATCGGCGGGCTGTTCGGGGCGATCGCCGCCTCGAAGGGCCTGTCGGTCGCCGAGGTCGCGCTGATGTCGACCCTCGTCTTCGCCGGCGGGGCGCAGTTCGCGGCGATCGAGCTGTGGGGCTACCCGGTCCCGGTCGCGGCGATCCTGTTCTCGACCCTCCTCGTCAATGCCCGCCACGTGCTGATGGGCGCCTCGCTCGCGCCGAAGACGCGCGGCTTCTCCTCAGCGCAGCGCTATCTCGGCTTCTTCTTCCTCACGGACGAGGCCTGGGCGCTCGCCGAGCGCCGCGCGCTCGCCCGCACGGTGACGCCGGCCTATTGGCTCGCCTGTGCCGCGGTGCTGCCGGCCTCCTGGATCGGATCGTCGATCGCCGGCGCCGCGCTCGGCGCGTTCCTTGGCGATCCGAAGCGCTTCGGCGCCGACTTCGCCTTCACGGCGCTGTTCATCGGGCTCGTCGCCGGCTTCAACAAGGGCCGCATTACGGCGGCGACGGTCGCCGCGAGCGGCGCCACGGCGGCGCTCGCCCATGTCACGCTCGGCCCGCCCTGGCATGTGCTTGCCGGCGCCTTCGCCGGCATCCTCGCGGCCTATGCGGCGGCGCGCCCGGAGAGCACATGAGGATCGATCCGGCGACGCTTTGGACGATCCTGGGCATGGCGGCGGCAACCTATCTGACACGCATCGCCGGCCTGCTCCTTGCCGACCGTCTCGTGCTGTCGGGCCGCGGCAAAGCCGCCTTCGAGGCGATCCCGCCGGCGGTGCTGATCGCCGTCATCGCGCCGACCGCGCTCGCCACCGGCTGGCCCGAGACCGTGGCGGCGGCGATCACGATGGTTGCGGCGCTGCGCCTGCCGCTCTTGGCGACGATCGCGGTCGGCGTCGCCGCCGTGGTGGCGCTGCGGGCCATGGCCTAACCTCTCCCTTCGGGAGCGGTGGGCTCAAGCGCCCGCGTCGCCTCGACGAGCCACGCCCGCGTCGCCTCATCCAGCTCCGGCGTCAGCACCTCGCGCACCCGCGCGTGGTACGCGTCGAGCCATTCGCGCTCGTCCGCCGTGAGCAGCGTCGCCTCGATCAGCGCCCGGTCGATCGGCGCGAAGGTGAGCGTCTCGAAGCCCATCATCTCGCGCTCGGCGCCGGCGATCTCGCGCCGCGCGACGAGCACGAGGTTCTCGATGCGGATGCCGTATTGGCCGGTCTTGTAGTAGCCGGGCTCGTTCGACAGGATCATGCCCGGCTCGAGCGGCTGCGTGCCGAGCTTCGACAGCCGCTGCGGCCCCTCGTGCACCGAGAGGTAGCTGCCGACGCCGTGGCCGGTGCCGTGGTCGAAATCGAGCCCGGCCTCCCATAGCGCCTGGCGGGCAAGCGCGTCGATCTGCGCCCCCGACGTGCCCTTCGGGAACACCGCCCGGGCGATGGCGATGTGGCCCTTCAGCACGCGCGTGAAGCGGTCGCGCATCTCCTCGCTCGGCCGGCCGACCGCGACCGTGCGGGTGATGTCGGTGGTGCCGTCCTCGTATTGCGCGCCGGAATCGAGGAGGAACAGCTCACCGGGCTTGAGCGCGCGATTGGTCCGGTTGGTGACGCGGTAGTGCACGATCGCGCCGTTCGGGCCCGAGCCGGAGATGGTCGAGAAGGCGAGCTCCCTCAGAAGGCCGGTCTCGTCGCGCAGCGCCTCGAGCTTTTCGACCGCCTCGATCTCGGTCAGCGTGCCGGACGGCGCCTCGCGCGCGAGCCAGGCAATGAAGCGCGTCACCGCGGCGCCGTCGCGCCGATGCGCCGCGCGCGTGCCCGCGATCTCGGCGGCGTTCTTCACCGCCTTCATGAGCGAGATCGGGTCGGGCCCGACATCGGCCGCCCCGCCGGCGCTCTCGATGCGGCGGACGAGCGCGACGGCGCCGCTCTCGGCATCGATCCGCACCTTCGCTTTCGCCGATCCGAGCGCTTCGAGCGCGCCCGGCAGCGTCTCCTGCGGCGCGATGTCGGCGACGGCGCCGATGGCGGCGCCGGCCTCGTTCGTGACCTTCGCCGGATCGAGGAACACCGTCGGGCGCCCCACGGCCGGGATCACCGCATAGCCGAGCGGCAGCGGCGTATGCGCGACGTCGCCGCCGCGGATGTTGAAGGTCCAGGCGAGGTTGTGCGGGTCCGAGACCACGAGCGCGTCGAGCTTCGCCTTCGCGAGTTGCTCCCGGATGCGCGCGAGCTTCGCCGCGCTCGTCTCGCCGGCAAGCTCCGCCGGGTGCGGCCGCACCGGCGCCTTCGGCGGCGGCGGCCGCTCGAGCCAGATCACGTCGACGACGTTGATCTCGACGGCCGCGAGCGCGGCGCCGGCCTGCGCGACCGCCCGCTTGAGCTTCTTCAGCCCGCCGGCGGTGTGGAGCCAGGGGTCGTAGGCGAGCGTCGCGCCGGCGGCGAGGTTCTCGCCGATCCACGCCTCCGCCGTCTTGTCGGCGAGCGGCACCACATCGACGACCGCGGTGTCGACCTGCTCGGCTGCCTGGAGCGTGTAGCGCCCGTCGACGACGAGCGCCGCCTTGTCGGCGAGCACGACCGCGGTGCCGGCCGAGCCGGTGAAGCCGGTGAGCCATGGCAGCCGCTCGGCGTTCGCCGGCACGTACTCGGACTGGTGCTCGTCCGCGCGAGGTACGACGAAGCCGTCAAGCCCGCGCCGCACCAGCTCCTCGCGGAGCTTCGCGATGCGCGCCGCGCTATGCGCGCCATCGGCAGGGTCGTCGAAGGTCTGGAAGCGGGCCATGCTGGAAGAATCCTCGTGTCGGCGATCTAACCTGTCCCGAAGGGAGAGGTCGAGACGGCGCGGCGGCGCCGTCCGGGTGAGGGGTTCGACCGAGACGGTGAGGGCACACCGTCGGCCGATCCCTCTCCCGCTCGCGCTTCGCCCGAGTCGGTCCTTGCCGCCAGGGGGAGGTTGCGGGCGCGCGCGATCCTCCCGGGCGTTCCCGGGCGAAGGCGCATCGATGTCAAAGAGCAAGGCGGGGGAGCAGGACGCCAGGGCCGGCTCACATTTTAGAAACGCCAGACACCTGGCGTCCCGCACGGCGTCTCAAGCCTGAAGCGCTCCGTTCTTGTCGGCGGTCGGGTCTCCGCACCGGACCTGGCCTGTCAGAGCTTTCGGCCCTTGCACAGGTCAGACGCGCCGGCCTTCTCCCGATCCGCTTCCAGCCTTTTCGGCGGCCCCGTCGTAGTGCAGGGCGGTCGGATCAGACGGGGGCGCTCCCAAATACGCCGGGACCCCCGAATTGGCCTCAGGCCTCCCGAGCCCGGGGTTGCGTGACCCCGGCCGCGGGCGCCGTTCCCGTCCCACCCTGACGACGCCTCGCGAGAGCGTCCCCCGGCGGACGGGATGCGCCCATGTAGGATGAAGTTCCGTACCGTGTCAAGGACTTTTTTCAGAAGCTTTGCTCAGGTCTTTGCCGAGGTCCTCAAGTCGGCGACGTTGCCCAATCTTGAGCCGGCCATTACCTCTGAGAGCGGTAGGTGCAGAGCCAGAGCCCGCATGAAGGCGATCATCACTTCGAGAGGACGGGTCACGCTGCCGAAGAGCGTCCGCGACGCCGTCGGCCTCAAGTCGACGACCTTGCCGCCACGATGCTAGTTGTGGGCAGATGATGCCCAAAGCGCCAGCTGGATCAAGCCGACGATGAGGCCAATGATGGCTGCGGACGCTGCAAGCACCCGACTCTTGCGACTCTCGAGCAGGCGATCCAAGGTATTTATGAACCCGTGACCTGCGGTCTTAAGCTTACCCTTCAAAGTTGCCGAAATGACATGGCTGAAGAAACCCACCTTGGCGATTGTCGACGTGTTCATACGTATGAAGTCCTTGGCTTTGAATGCCTCAGACTCCTCCTTGCCAGAAAGGAAGCCTTGTAGCCTTCCACCGTTCAATTCCATGAGCGAAGCCATTCGCGGGTCTGGTGCATAATCATTACCAAAACGCTGTTTCAGCGCGTCGTTTAAATTGATACGCACTTCAATAGGAATGCTCGGTGGCTCTTTTTTCGTCAGTACTCTATAGCGGTGCTCAAGGTGCTCAAATCCGAAAGTCACATTTCGCATATTCCAATGGACCCAAAATTTCTCTCTCCGATCCCGGGCAAAATCATAGAATTGGGTTAGAATTTCCCTTTCAATTTCATCGTAGCGATCCTCTATCGCGTCTAAACTTATGCCGAGGTACTCCGCAACAGTGTGGGTTGCGAAGCTAACCGTTTGGCCATTTTGAAAAAGTCGCACAACAATAGATGTTATGCGAGGCGACAGGGCGCCAGCCTCCGCATCGAACAAGGACTGTGACGAGTAGTGTATGATGTAAAAGCGATCAGGGTGCTTCCGCACATCGTCCCAAAAGCTAAAATCGCGTGCCATGCGTTAACCTTCTATAGCATCACGGTTCCTGTCAGGGTGCATCGCGATCTGTAGGTCAGGAGAACTCGGCGGCGGGTTACCGCGAGAACTTCTTGTACTTGATCCGATGCGGGATGGTTGAATCCGTCCCGAGCCGCCGCTTCTTGTCCTCCTCGTAATCGGCGAAATTGCCCTCGAACCACTCGACGTGCGAGTCGCCCTCGAAGGCCAGCATGTGCGTCGCGATGCGGTCGAGGAACCAGCGGTCGTGCGAGATGATGACGGCGCAGCCGGCATAGTCCTCAAGCGCCTCCTCGAGCGCCCGCAGCGTGTCGACGTCGAGGTCGTTCGTCGGCTCGTCCAGCAACAGCACGTTCGCGCCCGACTTCAGGATCTTGGCGAGGTGGACCCGGTTGCGCTCACCGCCGGAGAGCACGCCGACCTTCTTCTGCTGATCGGCGCCCTTGAAGTTGAAGGCCGAGCAGTAGGCCCGGGCGTTGATTTCGCGCTTGCCCAGATAGAGCATCTCGTTGCCGCCGGAGATCTCCTCGTAGAGCGTCTTGCCGGCATCGAGCGTGTCGCGCGACTGGTCGACATAGCCGAGCTGCACCGTCTCGCCGACGCGGATCTCGCCGGCGTCCGGCTCTTCCTGGCCGGTGATCATGCGGAATAGCGTCGTCTTGCCGGCGCCGTTCGGCCCGATCACCCCGACGATGCCGCCGGGCGGCAGCTTGAAGGATAGCCCGTCGATGAGGAGCTTGTCGGCGAAGCCCTTCTTGAGCCCTTCGAACTCGATGACGTTCTGGCCGAGCCGCTCGGCGATCGGGATGACGATCTGCGCCGTCGTCGGCCCTTTCTCGGCGGCCTTGGCGACGAGGTCCTCGTAGCGCTGGATGCGGGCCTTCGACTTCGCCTGCCGCGCCTTCGGCGACGCCTTCACCCACTCCTGCTCGCGCGCGATCGTGCGCTGGCGGGATTCCTCCTCGCGGCCTTCCTGGGCGAGGCGCTTCTGCTTCTGCTCGAGCCAGGACGAGTAGTTGCCCTCGTAGGGGATGCCGCGGCCGCGGTCGAGCTCGAGGATCCAGCCGGTGACGTTGTCGAGGAAGTAGCGGTCGTGGGTGACGAGCAGGATCGCGCCCGGGTAGCTGCGCAGATGACCCTCGAGCCAGG
>JAJKJG010000015.1 GCA_021154065.1 Methylobacterium sp. | reverse complement strand
CCGTCACTTCAATGAACGCCGCCGCGACGAGGAGCGCGCAGGCCAGCGCCGGCCATGCCCAGGCCCACCAGGGCATGCGATTCGCAGGAGTTGCCGCCATGGCGGAAACCTAAGCCGAGACGGTGGCGAGGCAAACGGGCGATCGCGGTGGGCGAAGCGCGCCGTCCCTTCGAGAGCGCGCGACGCGCGCCCACCTCTCCCGGAGGGAGAGGTCGAGTCGGCGCACCAGCGCCGACCGGGCGAGGGTTACGCTGTTTCCGGCGGAGCCCGCCCACCGTTCCGAGGCGCTTCGTCGACGATCAGGCGGGGGTGTCGATGGCTGCCCTGGCCCAGCCGGATCATCCTCGTCGCCCTCTCGCCTGGCCCAGCCACCCCCCACCCCTACCCCTCCCCGCCACTCGGCTTCGCCGAGCGGGGGAGGGAGGAGCGAGAGGCCGACAGGTGTGAATCTGGTCGGCCTTCAAGGGAGATTGAGGCGAGCGGAGCGAGCCGGGAGAGGGTGCTCCTCCGGCGATCAGGCGGCCGCCTTGCGGTTTGCCGCGAGGCGGTCGTCGACGAGGGCGACGGTCGCGTCGACGACCGGGTTGCGCCGGCCCTTCTGCGCCGCGATCGCCTGCACGAGGCGGTCGACGCGCTCGATGTTGGGCGCGCCGGCGAAAAGCGCCCGCGCCGCCGAGGACGGACGGGCGAGCCCCTGGGCGGCGCTGGCGTATTTCTCGAACGGCACGAGGTCGTCCGGCGAGGCGCCGAGCGCGATGCACAGCTCGCGCACCCAGTCGTAGACGGCGCGCGACTCGGCGAGGTCGGTATGCACGGCCTCCTTGATCGAGCGCGGCCCGTCCTTCGTCACGCAGCGGTAGTTGCCGGTGAGCAGCATCGCCCATTTGGCGAGCGGCACGAAGACGCTGTCGTGGACCTTGAGCTTCACCGGCAGCTCGACCTTTTGGCCGCCGGCGTCGAAGCGGATCGCCTCGATGCCGGCCTGCATGTCGCGCAGCATCTGCGTCGGCTCGTCGGCATCGAACCGCGCCACCTTGAAGTTCGTCGGCAGCGTCACCTGGAGGACATTGACCGGCTCCTCCGGCGGCCGGAACGCCTGCGGGTCCGGGCTGCACAGCGTCATGAAGGCCGGATCGAAGCTCTGCCAGACGGTCGGATCGGTGTAGGCGGCCTTGAGGGCGTCCGCCGAAACGCCGGGGACACGCCGCAGGTAAGGCAGCGGCGGCATGTTCATGATCGACATGCACGGCACCTTCGCCTTCGCGAGCGCGTCGAGAAGCTCGCGCACGCCAGCCGAGCGGTATTGCGGCTCCTGCATGGCGAGGCCGACGAGGTCGTAGTCGGCGGGGTCGACGGCGCCGGGACCCGCGGCCGAGAGCTTGCCCGGCGCCTTGCGCGAATCGATCTCGACCGGATCGCGGCCCTTGACCGGCAGGCGCACGATGGCGCCGTCGCGGTTGATCGCCTCCGCCTCGGCGGGCAGGCAGACGAGCGTCACGTTGTGGCCGGCAAGCGCAAGCTTCGTTCCAAGGAGCGAGCCGTAGGAGGCTCCGAGAATCAGGACATCGTAGGTGGCGGGCACGGGATCTAACTCCGGATTCAAGGACGATATGGCGAGTGGAGGCCGATGCTATTGGGGACGTGGCGCTGGCGCAATCCGGGCGGGGAGAGGCCCGCTACCGGCTCCCGCCCTTCCGGAGGCGCGAAAGCCGCGTCGCCGCCTCGGCATTGACGGCGTGCGGCGGGATCTCGCCGGCGCACAACGCCCGCACCTGGGCGACGGTGTCGAAGGCCTGATGCTCGATCGCATCCGGCGTCAGCCCGGCGGCATGCGGCGTCGCCAGCACGTCCGGGCGCCGGGCGAGATCGAGCGAGGGCATCTGGTCCTGGCCGCGGCCGACATCCATCGCGGCGCCGGCGATGGTCTTCGAGTCGAGCGCGGCGGCAAGCGCCGGCTCGTCGACGAGGTTGCCGCGCGAGAGATTGATAAAGAACGCCGTCGGCTTCATGCGGGCGAAGGCTAAGGCGTTCATGAGGTTCTCGGTCTCCTCGGTCGCGACGGCGAGGCAGACGACGAAATCGGATCGCGCCAGAAGGTCCTCGAAGGAGACCTGGCGGACGCCCGGCTCGTCGATCGTCTTGTAAGGGTCGCTCGCCAGGACCGTCATCCCGATGGCGCTCGCGATGCCGGCGAGGTGCTGGCCGATGACGCCGTAGCCGATGATGCCGAGCGTCGCGCCCTTGAGCTGGCGCCCGATCCGCGCCTCCGGGGCCCGGCCGCTGCGGTAGGCGGCAACCGCATCGGTGATGCCGCGGGCGAGATCGATGATCAGCCCGAGCCCGAGCTCCGCGACCGACGCCGCAAAGCCCGGCGTTGCGCGCGTGACGAGAATGCCGTTGCGGCTCGCCGCCGCGACGTCGACATTGCGGATGTCGACGGCGCAGCGCAGGAAGGCGACGAGCGCGGGGGCGCGCTCGAAGAACGCGGCGAAACCCGGCGTCTGGCGGTCCGAGACGACGATCTCGCAGCCTTGACCGTGGGCGATCAGCGCCTCGGCGTCGAGCACCCGCCCGGTCGGGTTGATGACGACCTCCGCCAGCTCCCGCAGCGCCGCGACGGCGCGCTCGCCGTAGTAGTTGCGCAGCATGTCGGGGCTGTGCGTCAGGAAGACTCGCGGCATGGCGTTCCTCGATGCTTTGGCGCGACCGCGCGGCCGAGCGCCATCTGGTCAGACCTGATTTTTGCCGGCATGTTAAGCCGAAATCGAGCGGCGGCCGGGCGCGAACCGCCGCCATGACCGCGATGGGGAGGGATGGGCCTGAGCACGATGGCACCGATAGCGGCGCCTCCGGTCTTAGCCGCGCGCGGGGGCGCCTGAACCTTGGCGCGCTACGTCGTCTCGCGGCTTGCGATCACGGTCGTCATGGCGCTCCTTGCGACGCTCGTGATCTTCCTCATCGCCAACACCGTGCCTGGCGATCCGGTGCTGGCGCAGCTCGGCGACATCGCCGCCTCGAACAAGGCGGTCGTCGCCGAATGGCGGGCGAAATACGGCCTCGACCTGCCGCTGTGGCAGCGCTACCTGATCTTCCTGCGCGGCCTCCTCGCCGGCGATCTCGGGCAATCGATCGCCTCGCAGCGCCCGGTGCTTGCCGACATCGCCCAGTTCGCGCCGGCGACGCTCGAGCTCGCAACCGCCGGCTTCCTGCTCGCCCTCGTCATCGGCATTCCGCTCGGCATCCTGGCGGCGGTGCGGCGCGACAGCTGGATCGACCACCTCGCCCGCGTCGTGTCGCTGATCGGCGTCTCGTCGCCGACGTTCTGGCTCGCCTTCATCGTGCTCGCCGTGTTCTACGGCGGGCTCGAGATCGCGCCCGGCCCCGGGCGGCTCGACCCGATCGCCTTTGCGCCGAAGACCGTGACCGGTCTCTACCTCGTCGACTCGGTCATCGCCGGCGATTGGGAGGCGTTCCGCGACGCCGCCGCGCATCTCGTGCTGCCCTCGATCGTGCTCGCCGCGGCGACCCTCGGCCTGATCACCCGCACGACCCGGGCGAGCATGCTCGAGACCATCGGCCAGGATTACGTCCGCGTCGCCCGTGCCAAGGGCCTGCGCGAGCGCACCATCGTCCGCGGCCACGTGCTGCCGAACGCGCTGATCCCGGTCGTGACGCTCGGCGGCCTCGCCTATGCGAACCTGCTGACCGGCGCGGTGATGACGGAGACGATCTTCTCCTGGCCGGGGCTTGGCCGCTACACCTTCCGCAGCGCCGCGGCGCTCGATTTCCCGGCCATCATGGGCATCACCCTCGTCGTGGCGCTCGTCTATCTCGTGATCAACTTCCTGATCGACATCAGCTACGCCCTCCTCGACCCGCGGGTGGTGCGGTGACGGCGCTCGTCGATTCGCACTCGACCGTGCTCGCGGTGGCGCCGGTGCGGAGCCGCGGTCAGCGCTGGCGCCGCCGCTACGGGCTCGCGGCAGCCGGCGCGGCGATCATCCTGGCCTGGATCCTGATCGCCCTTCTGGCGCCGCTGCTCACGCCCTATCACCCGGACGCAGTCGACGTGACGGTCCGCCTGCAGCCGCTGTCGCCGGCTCATTGGCTCGGCACCGACGCGCTCGGCCGCGACGTGCTCACCCGCCTCCTCCACGGCGCCCGCATCTCGCTCACGACCGGCATCGTCGTCGTCCTCGTCGCCGCGGCCGTCGGAACGCTCCTCGGCGGCATTGCGGCGTATGCCGGCGGCCGGATCGAGGAGCTGATCATGCGGCTCACCGATCTCGTGCTGTGCTTTCCGCCGATCATCCTGGCGCTCGCCATCGCGGCGGCGCTCGGCATCGGCACGACGAATACCATTATCGCCATGCTGGTGGTGTGGTGGCCGAAATTCGCCCGGCTCGCGCACAGCCTCGTCATCGTCCAGCGGTCGCAGGAATACGTCGAGGCCGCGATGGTCATCGGCTTCAGCCCGGCCCGGATTCTCTTGCGCCACATCATCCCGAACGCCGTCGGTCCGCTGATCGTGCTCGTGACGCTCGACGTCGGCAACGCCATCATCACCTTCGCCGGGCTGTCCTTCCTCGGCCTCGGCGTCGTGCCGCCGACGCCGGAATGGGGCTCGATGGTAGCCGAGGGCCGCGAGCTCGTCTCGCAATGGTGGGTCGCGACCTTTCCCGGCATCGCCATCCTGACGGTCGTCCTCGGCTTCAACTTCCTCGGCGACGGCATCCGCGACTGGCTCGACCCGAAATCGAGGCGCCGGTGAACGTCGCCGTGAAGCCGGGCGCGACGGGCCTCGCGACGCCCGTCCTCGAGGTCCGTAACCTCAAGACCCAGTTCTTCACCGACGAGGGCGTGGTGCGCGCCGTCGACGGCGTCAGCTTCTCGGTCGCGGCCGGCGAAGCGCTCGGCATCGTCGGCGAATCGGGCTCGGGCAAGAGCGTCACCGCGCTCTCGCTGATGCGGCTTCTCGAGGAGCCGAGCCGGATCGTCGGCGGCGACATCCGCTTCCAGGGCCGGGACGTCCTCGGCGCCGACCCGGAGGAGATGCGGAACCTGCGCGGCGGCCGCATGGCGATGGTCTTCCAGGACCCGATGACCTCACTCAACCCGGTGCTGCGCATCGCCCGCCAGCTCGTTGAGACCATGGTGGTGCACGGCAACTACACCGGCGATCAGGCGACCGATCGGGCCGTGAAGATGCTCGGCCGGATGGGTATCAACGCGCCGGAGCGCGCCATCCACAGCTACCCGCACCAGTTCTCGGGCGGCATGCGCCAGCGCGTCGTCCTCGCCATGGGCATGTCGAACGACCCGGTGCTGCTCATCGCCGACGAGCCGACGACGGCGCTCGACGTGACCATCCAGGCCCAGATCCTCGAGCTCCTGCGCGAGCTCAACCGGGATTTCGGCACCGCGATCGTGCTCATCAGCCACGACCTCGGCGTCATCGCCGGCGTCTGCGCGCGCGTCGTCGTCATGTACGCCGGCGAGGTGGTCGAGGAAGGATCGACCGAGGAGGTGCTCTCCGATCCGCGCCACCCCTACACCTGGGCGTTGATCAACGCCGTGCCGCGCATCGACCGCCACACGCCCGGCAACCGCCGCCTGACGACGATCGAGGGCGCGCCGCCCGATCCGCTCGACCTGCCGCAAGGCTGCCGCTTCGCGCCGCGCTGCCCGTTCCGCATCGAGCGCTGCACCGAGCACCCGGAGCTTCTCGCGGTCGCGCCCGGCCGCGACGCCCGCTGCTGGGTGACGCAAGCCGGAGGGCGGCTCGCACTGCCCCCCTCCTCTTCCCGCCTGCGGGGAGAGGGCCTCGGCGGCGAGGCCGGCGAGGCGAGCCCGCAGGCCGAGGGTGAGGGGCTGTCGACGCTCGCGCTCGATCCTGAGGCAGCCCCTCACCCGGTCGCGCCGGAGGCGCGGGCCGGCCTCTCCCGGCAGGCGGGGAAAGGCGAACGCCTCCTCGAGGTGCGCGGCCTCGTGAAGCACTTTCCGCTGCCGAAGAACGGCTTCTTCCAGAAGCGCTTGATCGTGCACGCGGTCGACGGCGTCGACCTCGACGTCGCCCGCGGCGAGACCGTCGGCCTCGTCGGCGAGTCGGGCTGCGGAAAATCGACGCTTGCCCGCGTGCTGATCCGCATCCACAAGCCGGACGCGGGCTCGATCGTGTTCGAGGGCGAGGACATCGCGCGCGCGAGTGCCGCCGAGATCAGGCCGCTGCGCAAGCGCATGCAGATGGTGTTCCAGGACCCCTACGCCTCGCTGAACCCGCGCATGACGGTCGCCGACATCATCGGCGAGCCGCTGCGCTTCCACGGCCTTGCCGCGACCGCGGCCGAGACCCGCGAGCAGGTCGCAGAGCTGCTCTCGACCGTCGGCCTCAGCCCCAAGGCGGCGCAGCGCTACCCGCACGAGTTCTCCGGCGGCCAGCGCCAGCGCATCTCGATCGCCCGGGCGCTCGCGGTCCGCCCCGACTTCATCATCGCCGACGAGCCGATCTCGGCGCTCGACGTCAACATCCAGGCGCAGATCATCAACCTGATGCTCGAGCTGCAGGAGAAGTTCGGGCTGACCTACCTGTTCATCGCCCACGACCTCGCGGTTGTGCGCCACATCTCGGACCGGATCGTGGTGCTCTACCTCGGCAAGGTGGTGGAGGTCGCGCGCTCGGGCGTGCTGTTCGAGCGCCCGCTCCACCCCTACACGCGCTACCTGATCTCGGCGGTGCCGGTGCCGGACGTCGTCGTCGAGCGCCGGCGGCAGCACCTCCAGCTCAAAGGAGAGCCGCCGAGCGCGGTCGACCCGCCGTCCGGCTGCCGCTTCCGCACCCGCTGCCCGATCGCCCGAGCCGTGTGCGCCGAGGTGCCGCCGCCGCTCGCCGAGCACCAAGGCGGGCATTTCGCCGCCTGCCATTTCGCCGGCGAGTTCCAGCCTGACGGAGGAGGAGCGCATGCGGCGCGTCACGGCTGACCAGGCTGCCGGTCTCGTCCGCGACGGCGACACGATCCTGATCGGCGGCTCGGGCGGCGGCCACGCCGTGCCGGAGGCGCTGATGGCCGCGGTCGAGCGCCGCTTCCTCGCGACCGGCGAGCCGCGCCACATTACCTCGATCCACCCGGTCGGGCTCGGCGACGGCGGCAACCTCGGCGCCGGCCATTTCGCTCACGAAGGCCTTCTGAAGCGCATCGTCTGCGGCACCTTCGTCAACTCGCCGAAGATCTCGGACCTTGCCGTCGCCGACATGATCGAGGGCTACACGCTGCCGCAAGGAGCGCTGTCGCAGCTGACGCGCGAGATCGCGGCGGGACGGCCCGGGCTCCTGACGCGGACCGGCCTCCACACCTTCGTCGACCCGCGCCACGGCGGCGGCCGCCAGAGCCGGCGCGCGAGCGAAGACCTCGTCGAGCTCGTGACGTTCCGGGGCGAGGAGCTTCTGTTCTACAAGCCGTTCCCGATCGATGCCTGCTTCCTGCGCGGCACGACCGCGGACGAGGACGGCAACGTCACCATGGAGCAGGAGCCGATCTTCGGCGAGATGCTGTCGATGGCGCAGGCCGCGAAGCGTTGCGGCGGCCTCGTCGTCGTGCAGGTGAAGCGCATGGCCGAGCGGCGCACGCTGCCGGCGAAAGCGGTCAAGATCCCCGGCATCCTCGTCGATCTCGTCGTGGTCGAGCCCGGTCAGCGCCAGACCTACGAGACCGAATACAGCCCGTCCTATGCCGGCGAGCTCCGCGTGCCGCTGTCGGACATCCCGGCGCTGCCGCTCGACGCCCGCAAGGTGATCGCCCGCCGCGCCGCGCTCGAGCTCTTCCCGGGCGCGATCTGCAACCTCGGCTCCGGCATCTCGACCGGCATCGCCAATGTGGCGGCCGAGGAGGGCGTGCTCGACGCCGTGTGCCTGACGAACGAGCAGGGCCTGATCGGCGGCGCGCCGGCGTCCGGCAACGAGGCCGGCGCATCCCGCAACTACGCCGCGATGATCGACCAGCCCTACCAGTTCGATTTCTACGACGGCGGCGGGCTCGACCTCGCCTTCCTCTCCTTCGCCGAGATCGACCGCGAGGGCAACGTCAACGTCAGCCGCTTCGGCGGGCGCATCATCGGCCCGGGCGGCTTCATCAACATCAGCCAGAACGCCAGGACCGTGGTGTTCAGCGGCACCTTCGCGGCCGGCCGCGACGGCGAGCGGCCGAAGCTCGTCGAGGCGGTCGAGCAGATCACCTTCAGCGGCCGCTACGCGCAGGAGCGCGGGCAGCGCGTGCTCTACGTCACCGGACGCGCCGTGTTCCGGCTGAGCGAGCGCGGCGTCGAGCTCGTCGAGATCGCGCCGGGCCTCGACCTCGAGCGCGACGTCCTCGGCCGGATGGGCTTCCGCCCGGCGATCGCGGCGAAGCTCACGACGATGGACGCGCGCCTGTTCCGGCCCGAGCCGATGACCCTCGCCCGCGATCTCGCGGCGCGGCCGGCGCGGGCGGGCTCGCCGCGGCTCGCGCTCCTCGATGCCTTCTCGGCCGCGGCCGAATAATTTTCTCGCAAAGGACCGTCATGGACATCCCGGAAAACCGTTTCAAGCGCGCCCTCAAGGCTGGCCGGCGCCAGATCGGCCTGTGGTCGACGCTGTCGTCGAGCTACACCGTCGAGGTGATCGCCGGCGCCGGCTTCGACTGGATCATGATCGACACCGAGCATTCGCCGACCGACCTCGAATCGGTGCTCGGCCAGCTGCAGGCGGCGGCGCCCTACGACAGCGCGGCGGTCGTCCGCATCCCGTGGAACGACATGGTGACGGTGAAGCGATACCTCGACATCGGCGTGCAGACGCTGCTCGTCCCGCAGGTCGCGAGCGCAGAGGAGGCGCGGAACGCCGTCGCCTATACGCGCTATCCGCCGGCGGGCCTGCGCGGCGTCGCCGGCGCGACGCGGGCGACCCGCTTCGGGCGGGTGAAGGACTACTTCAAGAAGGCGGCGGACGAGATCTGCGTCGTGGTGCAGATCGAATCCGGCGAGGGCCTGTCGAACCTCGAGGAGATCGCGGCGGTCGAGGGCATCGACGGCGTGTTCGTCGGGCCGGCCGACCTCCACGCCTCGCTCGGCTTTCCCGGCGAGCGCGCCCACGCCGAGGTGATGCCGCGGATCGACGATGCGATCTCGCGCATCGTCAAGAACGGCAAGGCCGCCGGCATCCTGGCCGACGGCGAGGAGACGGCGCGCCGCTGGCTCGCGCTCGGCGCGCTCGTTGTCGCCGTCGGCTCCGATGTCGGCCTCCTCGCGCGCGGCGCCGAGGCGCTCGCGGCGAAGTTCAAGGATCGCGGCTGACGGGCGGCTTGACGCGGTGATCTGGTATGACCAATCTCGCCGCGGCCGAGCGGCACAACGACAAAACACGACAACATCCGGGAGGACGATGATGGACAAGCAGGGCTGGATCAGCCGTCGCGAGGTGGCAAAGCTCCTCGGCGTCGGCGGCGCCGCGATCGCGGCCGGGCTGCCGAGCCGCGTCATGGCGCAGGCGACGAAGACCGCGCTCGTGATCGGCATCGACATCAGCGACACGATCACCCTCGATCCCGCCCGCCAGGCCTCCTACTCGCCGCCGATGACGCTGCAGGCCGCCTACGAGGCGCTCGTGACGATGGAGCCCGGCGACTACATCAACCTCAAGCCGATGATGGCGACGAAATGGGAGCGCACGCCGGACGGCAAGGGCTGGCGCTTCACGATCCGCGAGAACGTCAAGTTCGCGAGCGGCAATCCGATGTCGGCCGAGGACGTGAAGTGGTCGCTCGACCGCGTCCTCAACATCAAGGACCAGCCGGCGCAGTACGTCGCGAACATCGACCGCGTCGAGCTCGTCGACGGCAAGACCGTCGACGTCATCCTGAAGGACCCGAACGGGCCGGTGCTCAACACCCTCGCTGCCCCGGGCTTCGCCGTGCTCGACCGCAAGCTTCTCGCCGAGCATGGCGGCGACGCCTCGAAGGACGCGAAGGAGAAGGACAAGGCGACCGCCTGGCTGAACGAGAACTCGGCCGGCGCCGGCGCCTACCGGCTTGTGCGCTGGGAGCGCAACCAGCAGATCCAGCTCGTGCGCAACGAGCATTACTGGCGCGGCAAGCCGGCCTTCGAGCGCGTCGTCATCCGCCACATGGGCGACAGCGCGGCGCAGCTTCTCGCCATCCGCCGCGGCGACATCGACATCGCCTTCAACCTCATCCCCGAGCAGGTCGCGACGCTCAAGGGCGACGCCAACGTGCGCCTCGAGCAGCTCGCGAGCCTTGATTTCGTCTACATGGCGCTGACGCAGAACCCGGAGTTCAACAAGGCGCTCGCCGTCAAGGAGGCGCGTCAGGCGATCGGCTATGCGATCGACTATGACGGCATCAAGAACGCGCTCATCGGCGGCGCGGCCTTGCGGCCGGCGCACTTCCTGCCGATCGGCATCAACGGCTCGACCGAGGAGATCGCGAGGCAGATCGGCTTCCGCGAGGATCTCGGGAAGGCGAAGGAGCTTCTCGCCAAGGCCGGCCTCGCCGACGGCTTCGAGTTCGAGATCAACTACGCCAACGCCGCCATCGCCGGCGTTTCGTATCAGCTCCTGGCGCAGAAGATCCAGGCGGATGTCGGCCGCGTCGGCATCAAGGCGCGGCTCGCGCCCGTCGACCAGGTCAACCTGCGCACCCAGTTCACCACCGGCAAGTCGCCCGGCGGCGTGCTGACCTTCTGGAACCCGCCGGCGATCGAGAACTCGCTCTGGGCGCTTGCGACCGTCGAGCGGGTCGCGAAGCGCGTGCATTGGACGCCGCCCGAGGATCTCGTCCAGCTCGTCCACCAGGCGGCCAGCGAGAGCGACCAGAAGAAGCAGGCCGAGCTCTGGGTCGAGTACCAGAAGCGCATGGTCGACCAGGCGAACCACTTCATCCTGTTCCAGCCGATCTACCAGGTCGCCGCCCGCAACAGCCTCGCCAAGGTGCCGGTCACGGCGGCGGGCTGGCTCATGGACATGAGCGGAGTGACGCCGAAGGCGTGAAGGTTAAACGGTGCCCTTCATGCGCCCATCCGTCAGCCGTAGCCGGCCCCACGCCGCGGTGCCGAGGTCGCGAGCTGCGGGGCAAGACGCGGGGACGCGAACAGGTGGGCGCGAGGTCTTTCCGCTCCTCGCCGCGGCTGCCCTCGACGAGGTGCGGGTCTCGCCGCGGATGGTCCAAGTCGTTTCAAGCACCTTCGCACTACGTAGGCTCAGTTCACCGTCTCCCCTCGTAGCTCGGTTTCATACCCATCCGTATTCTTGAATCGCAGATTGAGCTGCTCTCCCTCGAACTTCATGCTCCAGAAGACCATTTCGCCGTTCCCCAAGAAGCGGCGTTCGAGCACAAAGGTATGGTTGTCCTGCCATCTCCCTTTGTTGGCGACGAAGGCATAGTTGGTACGCTTGCGGCGCGAGCGGCCATCGAGCCCGATCGGTTCCGACAGGACAACCTCTCGGCCGCCTGGCTTGTCGGAGTAGATCGTAAGCTCGAACGTCGGAGAATCCCCTAAAAGGTTCAGCCGGATCGCCCTTATGCGCAGGTCATTGTCGCCGAAACGCCAGGTCTTGTTCGACACCTCTCCCAGCAGGTCCGAGGCCGGACCGACGGGCGCCGCCTTCTCCGAGGCAGCTTTGAGCAGAGACGCCCCCAATGCCGCTTCGCCTTCGGGGTCAGGCGGCAGCGGCTGGTCCGATTTGACTGCCGCGACGATTCGATCAATCACCGCAGACACGGGGTAGCGCCTCTCGTTATCGGGTATGACCCCCGTCAAGACGGCAACGATATCGAGCGTTGGAAGCACGACAATCGATTGACCGTGCCGCCCCAGCGCCATGAACGCATCCCTGTCCGGAATCGACCACCACAGGTTTGCGTATTTGCCGAAGTCGGTCGCGAGCCCGCCGCGCCTCGCCCGCTCGACCCACGCCGCTGGGATGATTCGCTTCCCATCCCAGACCCCGTTGCGCAGATAGAGATAACCGAGCTTCGCCATGTCATGCGGGGTGAGGCGCATTCCGGCCTCGCCGGTCACGACACCTTGCTTATCGATGGGGCCCCAACGGACATCCGTGATACCGAGCGGCACAAACAGTTCCCTTCTGGCGAATTCGAGCGCGTTCTGCCCGGTCGCCTTGGTGATGATCGCCGAGAGAAGGTACGTGTCGCCGCCCTTGTAAGAGAACTTCTCTCCCGGCGCATCGGACATCGGCTGGTCGAGAACGAAGCCGGTCGGGTCGGGGCTCGCGTACATGCGAGAGAGCGATTCATCGGGTGTGTGAACCTGCTCGATCCAGGCTATGCCGGACGACATGTCGAGCAGGTGTTGGACGGTGATCGCCCGCTTGCGCTCGTCAAGATTTGCAATCGGTCTGTCTGGAAACAAGTCGAGCACCGGCCGATCGACGCTCTCCAGCTTTCCGTTCTGCACCAGGAGGCCAATTGCGGTGCTCACGAAACTTTTGGTCACGGAGCGGAGGTCGTGCCTGATACCGGCGACGTAGGGCGCATAGTAGGCGTCGGCAACAATCCTTCCGTTCCGAACGATCAGCACGCTGTCGTGCTTGTGGGTGCCGACATCGTCGATCAAGCGCGCGACCGCGCGTGAGTCCATCCCCTGCTCTTCCGGCGTCGAGACCTCCCAGGCCTTCGTCGGCCAGACGGACGTTCCTCTCTCTTGAGCTTCCGCACTCAATGCGAATGCAACAAGGGCAACGAAAGCAAGGAACGCGGTGATCGTCGCGCTTTTCAAGTTCACGATGCGATCTCCCAGCGAGCTTACGCGAATATATCGGGTGCCCACCACAGCGCCACCCGACCGCGCATGAACGGCAGGTCTTTAGCGGACACGCGTCACGCCGCCTTCACACCCCCATCCGTCATCCGGTACCACGCGACGATCGCCGCGACGTAGGCTTTGTGCAGGGGGTGGAACGGCAGCGGCCGGATCGGGACGAGCGGGAACGGCAGCGCGCGCTTGTCGCCGGTCGCGACGTACTCGGCCATGCGTTGACCCATCGCGGTCTGCAGGCCGACGCCGCGGCCCATGCAGCCGATGTCGACGAGGAGGCCGGGCTCGGGCTCGTGCAGGTGCGGCAGGAAATCGCGCGTCAGCGCCACCCGGCCGCACCAGCGGTGCTCGATCGGCTCGCCTTTGAGCTGCGGGAACATCTTGCCGACGACGCGCTCGAGATGCGCCCAGTCGGCGGCGCTTTCCGGCTCGCGGAACGGGCCGCGCCCGCCCATGATGAAGCGGCCGGCGTGGTCGAGGCGGAAATAGAGCAGCAGCTTGCGCGTGTCGGACGAGACCTGCCCCTCGGGCAGGATCGATTTGCGGATGTTATCGGAGAGCGGGCGCGTCGCGATCTGGAACGAGTTCGGCGCGATCACGGTCTGGCGCAGCCTCGGGACGAGGTCGCCGGTGTAGCCGTTGGTGCAGACGACGACCTTGTCGGCCGAGATCGCCGCCCCGCGCTCCGTCGTGACCCTGAAGCGCGCGCCGTTGCGTGAGAGCGCCGTGACGCGGCTCTGCCCATGGATCGCGGCGCCGGCGTCGAGCGCCGCCCTGGCGAGGCCGCGGGCGTAGGCGAGCGGCTGGATCGCGCCGCCGCGCCGGTCGAGCCAGCCGGCGTCGTACTGGGCCGTGCCGAGATGGCGCTCGGTCGCCGCCTTATCGAGGAACTCGGCCGCCGCGCCGCGCTTCGCCCATTGCTCGGCGCGGCGGCGCACCGCCTCGATCGCGTCCGGCGTATGCGCGCCCTGGATCCAGCCCGCCCGCAGGTGCGGCACGTCCATCCGGTGCCTGGCGATGAGGTCGAACACCGCGTCCGCGGTGCCGCCCGCGAAGGCGACGAGCTCCTCGCCGCGCTCCGGGAACTTCTCGACGAGCTCGTCCGGATCGTATTTCAGCCCCGGAATGACCTGGCCGCCGTTGCGGCCGGAGCCGCCCCAGCCCGGCTCGTGGGCCTCGAGCACCACCGTCTTGACGCCGCGCTCGGCGAGATGGAGCGCGGTCGAGAGGCCGGCATAGCCGGCGCCGATGACGCATACGTCGGCCGAGGTCGACTCCTGCAGCGGGAGCGTCGGTGCGGGCGCCGGGGCAGTCGCGGCCCAGAGAGAGGGTTCGAGCGGGAACGGTTCGGCCATGGCGGAAGAATCCTTCTGGATCGGCCGCAGCCCGGGGCCTTGGACTCAACCCCTGCGGCCCTCGCTCTCTGTGCCAACTCCATTCGTTCGGCAACTCGTTCAGGCCGTCATCTTCATGATGACCGAACCCTTCGTCATGACGAGAGTGCGGCGTGCTGCATCATCATGATGAAGGGCATCATCGCTCGGCGAGGCCTGAAACTCGCGGAATCGGCCGTCAGAGCGGATGCAGCACGCGGCGCAGGAAGTCCTGCGTGCGCGGATGCTGCGGGTTCGAGAGTACGTCTTGCGCCCTGCCCTCCTCGACGATGACGCCGCCGTCGAGGAAGAGCACGCGGTCGGCGACCTCGCGGGCAAAGCCCATCTCGTGGGTCACGACCACCATGGTCATGCCCTCGTCGGCGAGCGAGCGCATCACGCTAAGCACCTCGCCGACGAGCTCGGGATCGAGCGCCGAGGTCGGCTCGTCGAACAGGATCGCCTTCGGCTGCATGGCGAGCGCGCGGGCGATCGCGACCCTCTGCTGCTGCCCGCCGGAGAGCGCGTGCGGGTGCGCGGTTTCCTTCTCGGCGAGGCCGACCCGGGCAAGCAGCGCCCGTCCACGCTCCAGCGCCTCGGCCCGCGGCTCGCGCTTCACGAAGATCGGACCCTCGACGACGTTCTCGAGCGCCGTGCGGTGCGGGAAGAGGTTGAAACGCTGGAACACCATCGAGACGCGGGTGCGCACCGCCGTGATCGAGGCGGCGGCGCGATCGACCTTCAGGCCCTCGACCGTGATCGTGCCGGCATCGTAGCTCTCGAGGCCATTGATGCAGCGCAGGATGGTCGACTTGCCGGAGCCCGAGGGTCCGACGATGCAGACCACCTCGCCGGCGCTGACGGTCGTCGAGAAGCCGCGGATGACGTGGTTTGTCCCGAAGCTCTTGTGGACGTCCGTGAGCTCGATCATCGCCATCACTTCTGCCCGAAGCGTCGCTCGAGCCGCGAGACGAGGAAGATCAGCGGCATGCTCATGCACAGGTAGAGCGCAGCGACGAGGGTGAACACGGTCGTGTTCTGGAACGTCGACGAGGCGATGAGCTTGCCCTGCAGCGCGAGCTCGGCAACCGTGATGGTCGAGGCTTGCGAGGAATCCTTCAGCATCATGATCATGATGTTGCCGTAGGGCGGCAGCACGATCTTGAACGCCTGCGGCAGGATCACCCGGCGCATCGTCAGCCACCAGCCCATGCCGATCGATTGCGCGGCCTCGACCTGGCCCTTCTCGATCGCCTCGATGCCGGCGCGGAAGTTCTCGGACTGGTAGGCCGAATAGGCGACGCCGAGCCCGATGATCGCGGCCTGAAGCGCGGTGAGCGAGATGCCGAAATCCGGCAGCACGAAATAGATGTAGAACAGCTGCACGATAATCGGGATGCCGCGGATCACATTCACGACCGCTTTCGCGATCCCGGCGAGCACAGGCACGCCGGAGACGCGCATCAGCGCCCAGACAAGGCCGAGCGCGGTCGAGAGCACGAGCGAGCCCACCGTCACGATGACGGTGAGCCGCAGGCGCTGCATCAGGATCGGCAGGAACTCGGCCGATTGCTTGAGAAAGGCTTCCATGAAAGGGCTACGCGCCCGCGACCCCCCTCATCCTGAGGTGCGAGCCGAAGGCGAGCCTCGAAGGACGCACGATGCCGACGCGGCGTGCTGGCGCCGGCGCGTGCTTCGAGGCTCAGCGCTTCGCGCTTCGCACCTCAGCATGAGGAGGGCTGGTTCGGCGCCAAGAGCATCAGTCCTGCAAGCCCCACTTCGCCAGGATTTGCTTGAGCGTGCCGTCGGCCTTGATCTTGGCGAGCGAGGCGTTGATTTTCTTCAGCAGTTCCTGGTCCGATTTGCGCACGCCGATGCCGACCGAGCCGACGACCATCGGCTTGTAGCCCGAGACGAGCCGGACGTCCGGGAAGCGCCCCTGCTGCAGGTTGTAGGCGACGATCGGGTAGTCGGCGAAGCCGGCCTTGAGCCGCCCGGCGTTCACGTCGCGGATGATGTCGGGCAGCGTCTCGTAGATCTTCACCTCGGGAAAGAAGCCGCTTTTCTGCAGCGGCTCGACGTAGGCGGTGCCGACCTGGGCGCCGACCGTCAGGCCCTTCAAATCCTCCAGCGTCTTGTATTCCTTCGTATCGGCCTTCGGAACGAAGAGGCCGTCGCCGTAGGTGTAGATCGGGTCGGAGAAGTCGATCACCTGCTTGCGGGGCTCGGTGATGTACATCGCGCGGCGACGACGTCGATGCGGTTCGAGGTCAGCGCGCCGATCAGGGTCGAGAACTGCATCGGCTCGACCTGCACCGAAAACCCGGCGTCCTTGCCGATCGCGGTGATGATGTCGACCATCACGCCTTGGATCGTGTTCGACTGCGTATCGAGGAAGGTGAAGGGAATGCCGGTCGGCGTCGAGCCGACCTTGACGGTCTGTTGCGCGAGCGCGGGCGCGGCAAAACCGATGGCAAGGCCAGCGGCCGCGAAGGCGAAGAGCTTGCGAAACGCGATCATGGTTCTCCCCGTGCGGGGCTGTCGGTCGCGCCTCCGCCGTCCTCTTCTACGGCCTTCCCTTGCCGGCCGTGAAGCCCTCAATGCGTTTTGCGATCGGGCGACGCGCCCGCACCGGTCGGCGCTTTCAGCGCGTAGCGCCCGCCGCCCGGCTTCCCTCAGCCGCCATGGCTCACGCGGGTAGACCGCGCCGGCGAGGCAGGCCGGCTGGTTTTCCAACCGGCCCCGCGTTCCTGCGCGAAAAGCGTTGCCGGATCTAGCCCGGCGCGGCGCCCTGCGTATTGACATAGACGGCGTAGAGCGACTGGCTCGCGGCCATGAACAGTCGGTTGCGCTTCGGCCCGCCGAAGCAGACGTTGCCGCAGATCTCGGGCAGGCGGATGCGGCCGATGAGCTTGGCGTCGGGGTTGAAGACGAGGACGCCGCTGTAGCCGACGGCGCGGCCGGCGTTGCTCGACGACCAGACGTTGCCGTCGACGTCGCAGCGCAGGCCGTCGGGCCCGCATTTCACGCCGTCGACCATGCAGTCCGAGAACACCTTGCCGTTCGAGAGCTTGTTGTCGGTCCCGACGTCGAACACGTGGATGTCGCCCTTGCCGCCCGGCCCCTGGTCGCCCGGTCCCTTGCCGGTCGAGACGACGTAGAGCTTTTTGTAGTCGGGCGAGAAGCACAGGCCGTTCGGGTCCGGCACCTGGCTTTCGGGGATCACCATATCGAGCCGTCCGCTCGGGTCGCGCCGGTAGACATTGGTCGGCAGCTCGCGCCGCCACTCGCCGATGCCGGCCGCCTGCCCGAGCTTCGGCTTCAGCCGTCCTGAGGCGTTCGTCGGCCCGCCGGCGACGTCGGGGGCGCCCTCGTAGAGCTGGCCGCCATTGGGCGGATCGGTGAACCAGTAGCTGGCGTCGGGATGCGGCGCGACGTCGTTTGGCGAGTTGAGCCGCTTGCCTTCGAAGCTGTCGGCCAGGACCGTGATCGAGCCGTCGAGCTCGTAGCGCACCACCCGCCGCATCAGGTGCTCGCAGGAGAGCTGCCGGCCCTGGAAGTCGAAGGTGTTGCCGTTGGAGTTGTTGGACGGCATGCGGAACACCGAGACGTGGCCGTCATCCTCGAGCCAGCGCAGCTGGCGATTGTTCGGGATGTCGCTCCAGACGAGATAGCGCCCGACGGCGTTCCAAGCCGGCCCTTCGGACCACAGCGCTCCGGTCCACAGGCGCTGGATGGCGCTGTTCGGTTGCGCGATGCCGTCGAACACCGGATCGACCGAGAGGATGTCGGGGTCGGTGAAATAGGTCGTCGGCGCGCCGCGGCGGCTGAAGTCGCGCGGCGGGTTCGTGATCGTGGTCGGCGGCGCAACCGGCTGCGCCAGGGACGCCCCGGAGCCCGCAACGGCTATCCCGGCTCCGAGCGCTCCGATGACGGTGCGGCGCGACAGCGTCGCGGACTCGGCATCGCGGACCTTGTGCTGTG
>JAJKJG010000014.1 GCA_021154065.1 Methylobacterium sp. | reverse complement strand
GAGGTCAACGCCAAGGGCGGCGTCCTCGGGCGCAAGGTGGAGCTTGTGCGCCGCGACGACGAAGCGAACCCGGCAAAGGGCGTGATCGCCGCCCGCGAGCTCGTCCAGCGCGAGAAGGTGGCCGTGCTGATCGGCGGGCTCGACACGCCCGTCGCGCTGGCGATCGTGCCTTTCGCAAACGAGCAGAAGGTGCCCTTCATCGATCCGTGGGCGGCGGGCACGGGGATCACGGTCAACGGGGCGAAGGACAACTACGTGTTCCGCGTCTCGGCCCGAGACGACCTCGTCGACCGGGCGATCGTGAACTACGCGATCAAGAACCATTCCGTGAAGAAGCCCGGTCTCATCCTCGTCAACAACCCTTGGGGCGAGTCGAACGAGAAGGGCCTCACCGCGGCGTTGAAGGAGGCCAACATCCAGCCGGCCGGCATCGAGAAGTTCGAGGGCAACGACGTCGATGTCGTCCCGCAGCTGGCGCGCCTGAAGCAGGCCGGCGCGGATGTGCTCTTCCTCGTCGGCAATGTCGGCCCCTCGGCGCAGGTCGTGAAGTCGCTCGACCGCATGGGCTGGAAGGTGCCGATCGTCTCCCATTGGGGGCCGGCCGGCGGCCGCTTCACCGAGCTCGCCGGCCCGAGTGCCCGCGAGGTGGTGTTCATCCAGACCTACAGCTTCTTCGGCAAGCTCTCGCCCGTCGGCGAGCGGGTGCTGACGGCGCTCAAGGCGAAATACCCGGACGTGAAGGGGCCGGGCGACGTGACGCCGGCGGTCGGAGTCGCGAACGCCTACGACGCCTTGCACCTCGCGGCGCTCGCCATCGAGAAGGCGGGCAGCACCAAGGGCGAGGCGATCCGAGACGCGATGTACAAGATCGACCGCCATGAGGGGCTGATCAAGACCTACGACAAGCCCTTCTCGCCGCAAAACCACGAGGCCGTCGGCGAGAACGACTACATCTGGACCCGCTTCGAGGATAACCAGATCCTGCCAGTCCTGACGAACTAGCGCGGGCGGCGCCGCCGCGCCGCCTCGGCCGGAGGCCCCCATGCTCCTGTCGTCGGCGCTCGTCAGCGGGCTTGCGCTCGGGAGCATGTACGGGCTCCTCGCGCTCGGCTTCCACATCACCTACGCCGTGTCCGGCACGGTGAACTTCTCCCAAGGGAGCTCGATGACCCTTGGGGCCGTGCTCGGCTATTTCCTGCTCGTGCTCTGGGGCTGGCCTGCGCTTGCCGGGGTGCCGCTGGTGCTCTTCCTGTGTGCGCTTTACGGCTTGGCGGTCGAGCGCTTTGCCGTGCGCCCCTTCGCCTCGCGCGGTTCCGATTCATGGCTCATGGCGACGGTTGCGATCGGCATCGTCGTCGACAACCTGGTGCTGTTCACCTTCGGCAAGGAGCCGCGCGGCTTTCCCTCGCCCCTCGCCGCGCGGCCGATCCAGCTCGCCGAAGGCGCAGGGGTCTATCCGCTTCAGCTCGTGATCCCACTCGTCGGCTTTGCGCTCGCGGCGGCGCTGCACCTGTTCCTGCGCAGGACCCGGCTCGGCATCGCGATGCTCGCGGTGGTGCAGAACGCCGACGCGGCGCGGCTCATGGGGATCGACGTGCGCAAGGCGGTTGCCGGCAGCTACGCCGCCTCCGGCATGTTTGCGGGCATCGCTGGGCTCTTGATCGCGCCGCTGTTCAACGTCTCCTCCGAGATGGGAACGATGTTCGGGCTCAAGGCTTTCGCGGCCGCGATTATCGGCGGGCTCGGCAGCGCCTGGGGCGTGATGCTCGCCGGGCTGTGCCTTGGCCTCCTCGAGGCTTTTGCCACCACGATGTTGGGTTCGGTCTACACGCAGATCCTGACCTTCGCTGCCATCATCGTCATCCTCTTCGTCCTACCAAACGGCATTCTCGGCCGCGCCGGGGTGAAGAAGGTATGAGGCTTCCGGGCTACGCGCTCGACGCCGTGGTGGTGGCCGCCGGCCTCGCCTATGCGGCGCAGACGGATAGCTACGGCGCGTTTCTTCTCGCCACGGTGTCGCTGACGGCGCTCGCCGCGATCGGCCTCAACGTCCTCATGGGCCTGAGCGGCCAGATCTCCTTCGGTCATGTGGGCTTCATGGCGATCGGCGCCTACGCCACGGCGATCCTGATGGAACGGGCGGGCTGGCCCTTCTCGGCCGCGATGCCCACGGCCGCCCTGCTGGCAGGAGCGATCGGCGGCGTCCTCGCGGTGCCGGCGCTGCGCGTGCGCGGGCCTTACCTCGCCATGGTCACCATCGCCTTCGGCTTCATCGTCGAGCATGGCGCGATCGAATGGCGGGATCTCACGGGCGGCGGCAACGGGCTGATCCTCTCGCATGGGCCGACGCTTCTCGGCGAGAAGCTCGGGGAGCGCGGCCTTGCGGTGCTTGGCCTCGTGCTCGTCGGCGCAGCGCTGTTCGGCTATCGCCGCATCGCCGCAAGCGGCTGGGGCTACGCCATGCGCGCGGCGCGCGATTCCGAGGTCGCGGCGGGATCCATCGGCATCGACCTCGTCTGGGTGAGAACCGCGGCTTTCGTCGTCTCGGCCGTGGCGGCGGCGCTCGCGGGCGCGCTGTTCGCGCCGCTCAACGGCTATGTCAGCCCGAGCTCCTTCCCCTTCGTCCAATCGATTCTTCTTGTGCTCGCGGTGCTCGTCGGCGGAAGCGGAACGGCGCTTGGGCCGGTCCTCGGCGCGCTCATCGTCGTGCTCTTGCCGGAGCTGGTCTCCGGTCTTGCCGAATACCGGCTCCTTGCCTTCGGCGTGTTGATGCTTGCCGTGCTGCGTCTCGCGCCGCTCGGCATCGTCGGAGCAATCGAGACGCTTGCCGGCCGCCTGCGCCGACCGCATCGAGCCGGCGCGCGTGCGCCCGAGGACGCACCTCTTGCCCTCAGCCTCAAGCGCGAGTTCGAGCGCGGCTGGGCCGGCGGCGGGCTGAAGGTCGAGGATCTCGCCGTGAGCTTCGGCGGCGTGCGCGCCGTGCAGGACCTGAGCTTTGGCGCTGAAGCCGGGCGCATCACCAGCATCATCGGGCCGAACGGCGCCGGGAAAACGACGGCGCTCAATCTGCTCTCCGGCTTCTACAAGCCCGACGGCGGGCGCGTCACTCTCGATGAGGTCGAGCTCGTCGGGCTGCCCTCGCACCGCCTTGCCCGCCTCGGCCTCGGCCGCACCTTTCAGACGACGCAGCTCTTCGGGCATTTGACGCCGCTCGAGAACGTGATGCTCGCCGCACGCGCGGGCAGGCTCGGCAACCCGCTCGGCGCGCTCGGAGCCGGGCGGCGTGACCGCGGCCTTGCGGCCTTGTCGAGCGCGCTTCTGGCTTTTGTCGGCCCGCAGGCGTCGGCCGGACAGAGCGCCGGCCTTTCGCATGGCGAAAAGCGCCTGGTCGAGATCGCGCGCGCCTTGGCGCTGCGGCCGAGGGTGCTGCTGCTCGATGAGCCGGCGGCCGGCCTGTCGCGGGCCGACAAGGGCCGGCTCGCCAAGGCGCTCAAGGCAATCGCCGAGCTCGGCGTCGCGGTGATCCTCGTCGAGCACGACATGGCGCTCGTCATGGGCATCTCGGATGCCGTCCTGGTGCTCGATGCCGGCCGCCCGATCGCGGCCGGCACGCCGGATCGGGTGCGTGGCGATCCGAAGGTGCGCGAGGCCTATCTCGGCGCCGGCGAGCCCCTCGCGCGAGCCCCTCTGCGGCGACCCGCCACCCCGGCCGCGGCCCCGATCATCGAGGCAAGCGGCATTGAGGCGAGCTACGGCGGCGTCGCGGCTTTGCGCGGCATCGATCTTTTCGTCGGCGAAGGGCAGAGCGTCGCCGTGCTCGGCTCGAACGGAGCCGGCAAGACGACGCTGATGCGCGCCCTTGCCGGACTTGAGCCGCCGGCGGCGCGCGGCGAGATCCGGTTTGAGGGCCGGTCGATCGCTCGCGATGCAGCCCACCGGCGCGTTCGCGCCGGGCTCGTCCTGGTGCCGGAAGGCCGGCAAGTCTTTCCCGAGCTGAGCGTGCGCGACAACCTGCGGCTCGGCGCGTTCACGAACACCGGCGCGAACCTCGACGCCCGGATCGAGACGATGCTCCACCGCTTTCCACGATTGCGGGAGCGGCTCGGCCAGCGCGCCGGCCTTCTCTCCGGCGGCGAGCAACAGATGCTCGCCTTGGCACGGGGGCTTCTCGCCGAGCCGCGCCTCTTGATGTTCGACGAGCCGTCACTCGGCCTCGCGCCCCTCATGATCGAGGAGCTGTTCGCCGCCCTTGCCGAACTCAGACAGGAAGGCATGCCGCTCCTTGTCGTCGACCAGATGACCGGCCACGCCCTCGCCCTCTCCGACCGCGCCTACCTGATCGACGGCGGTGTCGTCAAAGTAACGGGTTCGGCTGTCGAGCTCGCGCGCGATCCGGCTCTCGAGGAGACCTATCTCGGCCGCGCCGAGCCGGTCGGGAGGGAAGCCCAACTACGCGCTGGCAGCGATCAAGGCAGCTGAAGTGTCGAAGATGATCTGGTCAACGTGCCCGGCCCCAGGCACGATTTCAAGACGCCAGCCGAAGTCCACTCCGAGTAATTGTGCAAGCCGCTCGCACAGATCGAAATGCCACAAGCCGCGCGCGAGTCGGTGCGGGCCCTGCGCCATCGCTGCGTCAGAGCGGGGAAGATCCGGTGCCAATGCGTCGTTGTCGGCATCACCGAGCACAATGATTAAACGTCTCCGGAGGTAGCGGGCTAAGCAAGTTGGATCGAGATCGAGCCCGCCCATGCCCATTGGGTATTCGAGGCCAAGATCGGGACGCATGTACCACCCGCAGTTCGCAGCGACTGCAGCATGAACTGCAGGAGCTTGATTCAGCGCTAGATAACGGAGGACGAACTGGGCGCCCGCAGAGTTGCCAAACAAGTTGAACCTTCGATGCTGCGAGCCAGTTTTGTTGGCGACAAAAGCGAAGAGTCTTTCGATAATCGCGAAGCTCCATAGCTCCCGAGGAGAGACAGTCCCGTTTGAGTCCCTCACGTTCCCATAGTTATAGGACTCGATTGTCGGGAAGGCTTCTCGATCAAATTCTGGCACGACGACCAGCAAACCAAGCCGGTCTGCTGCCCCGATCCAACAGTCACGAAAGTCAGATGCGGCACGGTCAAGGCCATGCATGGCTATGACCACCGGCGCTTCGGTGACGGCGGCGCGAGAGCAAACGTAGTAGACGCGAATCGTCCCCCGGGGCCCAGCTGCGGGATCGTGGAAGGTGAACGAGCCTGAACCCGTAAGCACGTCTGACGGAGCAAGATTGGAGGCCTGTAGCCAAGTGTGTGCCCGAACCACGGTCATGGTCAACCGAAGGTGCAACGAGCTGACCACGTTCGGCTTTGGTCACGGAACGCCCGGGATTGGCCCGCCGAGTTCGTCGCCATCACGGCAGCTCCCGACCGATTTCGTACTGGACGGCGAGGACAACCCGTTCGGGCCAAGGTTGTCACCATGTCTTAGGTACGATCTGTCACGCATGTGCCCGGGCTGACACGCCGTCTGTTGGCGGTGGAGCCAGTCACCTGCGAACCGGTCTCAGCCAAAAACACCTGTTATTGCGGTTTTCTCGGGGCTCCTGAGGCCGCTGACCGGGGTCGCGCGCCGAATTTATGCGCAACAAGAGCCCCTTACGCGGTCTTGTCCAATTTCGAGCACGTGTAAAACGCGACGGGAAACAGGTGCGAAACACGTGCGCAGCACGGGTCAACCACGGGTCAATGACGTGCAAAACCGGTGCTAAACACCGCCTGTTCGCAGACGCTCGCGACAGCT
>JAJKJG010000013.1 GCA_021154065.1 Methylobacterium sp. | reverse complement strand
GCTTCGCCGGTGTTCGCCTCAAACCAGCGCCGGTTCAGGGCCTCGGTCGCGACGCCGAGTTGGACGACGAGGTTGCTCGACAGGTCCGCCGGCTCGACCTCGCCGCGCTTCTCCTGCCACAGGCGAAGAAGGGCTGCTTCGTCGCTGCCCATGATAATTCGTGCGTCGGAGCCGCCAATGAAAAGCCGGCGGCTTGGGACAGACGGTGAGGTTTGGGTTGGTAAAATGTCGATCTGCATGTTGCTGCCTTGCTCCGATTAGCGCGCCATCAATATGACAGAAGCACATGTTTGTGACAAGTGCACAAATCCGTGCTGCACGCGCTCTAGTCAATTGGACAGTTCGTGAGCTCGCCGATCGCTCGGGCGTGCATCGAAATACGGTCACGAATTTCGAGAGCGGAAAGACTGCGGGTGACCGGCACAAGCTCGAAGCCATGCGTAAAGCTCTGGAGGCGGCAGGAGTCGAATTCATTGATGAGAACGGCGGCGGTCCCGGCGTCCGCCTGCGCAAATCCCTCTAATTTTGGCAGAACGAACAAAACCGATCAGACCGGCGCCGTAAGTCTCGAAGCTGGGGATTACGGCAGGGCCGCACCGCTCAAGCCGTGATAGAGCCAATGCTGAGGCGCGCCGGCATGTGGTCTTGCGCGAAATAGACCGCCACCGGGCCGCAGCTGCCGCCCGGCTGGGCGCGGCAGCGGAGGCGCTCGAGGAGGCCGAGTTCGAGGAACTCCCTGAAGGCCGGCGCGCCGCGGGTGAGGCTGGTGTGACGAGCGCCCGCCAGATTGCTGCCAGCGAAGGAACCCCGACCCCCGTTCTAGCCACGGCAAGAACCGCTCAGCGGGCAACGCGGCGAATCATGGGCTTTCCTTGTCCGTGCTTCAGGATCCAATCCTCGCGCCCGTATGCCGGTCGAGCCCTACGTGCTTGAAGGCCCCTCCGAGCCACCACCGCGGAACTAGACTCACGCTAACTGTCTCCCCAATGATCATGTATAATAATTAGAGGGGCGGAGCGGTTGATGACGAAAACCGCGTTCGACGCGCACGCTGAGAACATTCAGCCCGCAGGCCGAGCTCGATTAGGCGACGAATGAGTTCCGATCGCGTGGTCGCCTCCGCAAGCGCTCGTCGACTTAGAAGCTCGATAAGTTCGAGCGGCAGGCGCACATGATGGAGTAACGGGTTCTGCCCCGAACGCGGGCGACCTCTTTGTTTCCTTTCCAAGCTGGCACTGGGCAAAGTAGCCGTTGCTACACCAAAATGAACGGGTAATCGCGCCGATGAACGCGGGAATGGAACGACGCGGCCACCTTCAAGTGCACCGCCAGCGGAAGCAGGCCCAACGATAGGTGGCTCGGGCACGTGGAACCCAGCCGCCTTGTAGCACCGAATTTTCAATCGAAGTCCACGTAGGGAAATGCCCAGGGCCTTCGCCGCTCGCGTGCGGTTGCCGCGACAATGGTGGAGAGTGAGCAAGATGTGCTCACGCTCGACTTCCTCCACGGTCTGTCGAGAGAATATCTCCGCCACGAATAACCCCTGCTCAGCGGGATACCAAAAAGCAGGAAAGAGAGAAATGGTTAATAGCCCGTTAAAACGCCACTGCTCAGCCTAGTCGCGGCTTATTGGACCCTTTGGAACCGGCTGCTCGCCGCTTGACGAGGCACAAGCAGGCCAACCAGAGTCGGCGTCTGCTGTCGCTTGCGGCGGTGCTGGATGGGATGAGCCGGGCCGACGCGGATCGGTGCATGGACCGCCAGACGCTGCGGGACTGGGTGCACCGCTTCAATGAACGGGCCTGAAGGGCTCGAGGACAGGTCGAAAGGGCCCCCCGCCGCGCCGGAGCAGCTGGTCCAGCTCGCCGAGGTCGTTAAACCAGCCCCGAGCGCGCCGCGTGCTGAACGCCCCTCCGGGCCCCCACCGCGGGAACTAGACTCACGCTAACTGTCTCCCCAATGATCATGCATAACCGCTGCAGTGTATCGTCTTAATGCGCAGGCAGCATCCGTACATGCACGCCTAAGATCCTGGCCACGTATGGTGGCATTGCACTTGCTGCTGAAAATTTCGGAGGGCGGCTTTCCTTTTCACTCGTTTTCAAGTAAGCTAAGGCTTCCTCCCCCGGCTAACATAAAAATCGGGGCTAACCTCTGAACCTTTCGCAACTTTGTACGAGCCCGAAGCCGTTGAGCCAACTAAGCTTCCTCCGCCTGTGTTCCTCGAAGGAGAGGATGATCAGCTTTATGAACGTCTCTTCGCACAGGTTAAGACCGCAGTTGCACCACGTGACATCATCGAAGAGTTTTGGGTTCGCGATGTCATGGACCTGCAGTGGGATGTCATCCGCTTTCGGCGGCTTAAGGCCTGCCTCTTAAATGCGCACGCGGCTCCGAAGATCACCGAAATCCTGAGCCCGTTAATCGGGGATGACGAGGCCGACCGCCTTGGCGGCCTATGGAGAAATGGGGACCGAGACGGGATCGAGGCCGTGAAACAGGAACTCGAGAAATGGAACCTCTCAATCGAGAACGTGATGGCTGAGACACTTGTCCTAAAGTTGGACGAGGTCGAGCGCATCGATCACATCATCGCCCGAGCCGAAGCTCGACGCGTCAGCATTCTTCGTGAGATGGACCGTCATCGCACGGCACTTGCGACGAGCCTGCGCCAGGCTACTCAGGCGATCGAAGATGCTGAGTTCTCCGAGGTGCCGGGACAGCCGCACCAACCGTCGACGGCGGCGTGAGGCCCGAGACGGTGGGCACGCCGAAGCCTCGCGGCCGCACCGGGCCTCGGTCGGCCAGGGGCAAGGCCCAATCCGCTCGGAACGCGTTACGGCATGGGCTTGCGGTGCCGGTGCTTGCCGACCCGGCGCTCAGTCAGGAAGTTTATGAACTCGCCCGTCGGATCGCGGCCGGAGACGACCGACTGCTCGAACCTGCCCTCCATGTCGCCGAAGCGCAGGTGGACCTAATGCGAATCCAGCAGGCGCGCTCGGCAATGTCGCACGCGCTATCGAATCCGATGTACATCAGCCGCTCGGAGGGGGCGAGATTACGTCGGTTCGTGGTTCGTGTATTTATGGCCGATCTTGACGGGCGCGAGGTTTCATTCAGCGACCCAGAAGCCGTGCTGGACTTTGTCGATTCTATCCCTCCTCGCGCCCCGCCCGAGCAGCGCCAGATCACAGTGGTGCTTTCGCTCGCTGAGGATCTCGCTCGGCTCGCTCGTTACGAACGCCGCGCGCTCTCGCGCCGGAAATTTGCGATCCGAGCTCTTGACGCTGCGCGGATAGCGTCGGCCGGCACTGCTCCGATGACGGCATGATCCGGCGCCCCCCCGCGGAGCATGATTGCTTCAGGAGCAGGGTGCCCCGGAACGGTCCAGCCGGCGCCGCATCAGCGCTGGCGTCCAGGTCTTCTGACGGGCGCGGTGCGGTCGCCGGCTCTTCGGCTCAAGGCGCTTCGCCCAGCGATAGAGCGAGGCCCGACTCGAGCCCACGCCCTTCGCCGCGTCCCCAGCCATCAAGCCGTGCGCGAGCGCAAGAGCACCAGCGCGCGACCGCGTCGCGCCGGATCGCGGCTTCGCTGTGTGAAGGCTGCGCCGGGACGCAAAACGCTCCCGCTCATGGCGCGGCAAGCTAGAAACCTGCATCGGGGTGGCGTGTCGCAACTCCAGCTTCGGAGACCCGACCCCGACTCAAGGGATCGTCTAACATCGTCTGAACCAGCGCCTGACGCTGAGCAGCGTGCCTTCACGGCGGAGTTGTCGATCAGCCCTGCGCGGGCATTCCCGCCCGCGAAGAGATCGACCCAATCGCCCTTCGCGGCCCAGCGATCCTTTCATTTTGGCAAAACGAACTATTCGACCGCATTTCCGCCGGCGGTAATTCGGGCGCGGCCCTCATTCTACCGGCGACGCGTCTCATGGGCATGCTCTTGCGCGCCGGCACAACGCCGGATTCTAGCGGGAAGCGCAACCGAATGCTTGGAACGATCGTCCGCGACCGCCCTCGAGCGATAACGCTCAAGGAGTTAGCCGGCGAACTCGCAAAACTTGACCGCTATGAGCGGGCGCTTTCGCGCCGAAAGTTTGCGATCAGGCGTCTTGACGCCACACGAAGCTGTTCCGGCCCTAAAAAAGGGTCGAGGGCTGGCGCACGTTAATTTCCCGACGCTGTCTCTGCCAGCTCTCAATTGACAACGAAGTGCCGAACCGTACTTTCCCGTGAGGCCGGTTCGGAGGATCGGGGTGAACGTGCGGTATCGAGCTTTTTGCCTTGGGCTTGCGACACTCGTCCTCGCCGGCTGCAACTTTAATCGGACTCCGAACTTTGCGGTCGAAGCTCCGCGATTCAGAATCCCTCCGGACTATCGCCAGAAGATCGTTGCGTGGACGAAGCGCTACTATATCGAACCCAACTCGGTGCGGATCCTAGCCTCGAGCGACCCCATGCCGATCCTAGTCACCAGCGGCATTCCGGTCTGGCTAGTATGTGTGGAGCTCGACGCCCGAGAACGAGGCGGCCCCTACATGGGGCCGCGCCGAATCGCGCTCGGATTTTATCCGGATCTCTCGGCGCCTATGGAGCGCAAGATCATCGACCTCAAGAACGAGGACTGTGAGCATCCCCAGATTGCTTGGCGGGAGTGGGGACGCTGGCCAGTTGCTCGGGCGCGCAGGAGGTGATCGGGATGGCCGGACTGAGCGCCAACGCGCCGCGCCATCGTTTGTGTCCTCCCGCCCGTGCCCGTCAGAATGCTGGCTCGATATAGTCCCGCCATGAGGGACCTTCTCCGTCGTACGAAGCCGACGCGGCAATGTGAGTCATCAGACGGTAGTTTCATTGAGCGTGCGGGTAGATCACTCCCTGATGGCGATAATGCTGAGGCGGAGCTGCACGAGGTCAGCGCAGCGGCGGCTCGCATTTGGGTCGAGGCTTCGCGAGCTGCGAGACAAACAGCAATTCACTTTCGGAACGGAGGTGGGCTGCTCATCAGGCCAGCATGGTGTTCATCGCACCGGATACTCGCAAGGTCGGCTCTGGTGTGGATGGAGGGCGCCCTTGAGAGACGAACGATTACTGCTCCTAATCGCTGTCATTGCTCTAGGCTCGATCATCGGGTTTGCGACCGGCCAGCTCGTAACCGTGTTCTGGTCCGATGCTCGCCGGACCGGTCCCGCACGGTCGATCATCACCCCACGATAACGGTCAATCCTATCCTGCCCATAAGTCGATCACCGGACAGGATCAGGGAAAGAGTACCCTTGTACGATCTCGACAACGAGGCGCGGGGGAGCTTCGAGTGGGCGCGCCGATAAATAATGCGCTGAACAGACCGCTCACAGGAGCGGCGGGTCAATGCTTTCCGAATGGTCACCGGGGTGGAGGTCGATGGCCTCATCGGTCCGAGTATTTGAGCCGCAGCCGAAACGGCTGCAAAAAAGTTGAAACATCAGGGATTAGGTCGCCGCTCGCTCGCCGATGACTACTTCCATCGCCCGGCCTCGATCCCTTGCGGCATGCGACATTCGCGAGTGCCCTCAGGGCTACTCCTTCGGCCGCCTGTCGATGACGCGCTTTGCCTTGCCGAGCGAGCGCTCGACGGCGCCGGGCTCGACCACGCTCACCGCCGCCGTCACGCCGATGAGCTCCTTGAGGTGGCGGCACAAGAGCTCGCCCTGCGCCTCGCGGGCGACGGCGTCGGTGAAATCCTCCCGGGCCTCGACCAGCACCCGCATGGCGTCGAGCCGGCCTTCGCGCGTCACCTCGATCTGGTAATGCGCCGCAAGGCCGGGGCAGCGCAGGATCTGCTCCTCGATCTGCGTCGGAAACACGTTGACCCCCCGGATGATGAGCATGTCGTCGGCGCGGCCGGTGATCTTCTCCATCCGACGCATCGAGCGTGCGGTGCCGGGCAGGAGCCGCGTCAGATCCCGCGTGCGATAGCGGACCACCGGCATCGCTTCCTTCGACAGGGAGGTGAACACGAGCTCGCCCTGCTCGCCGTCGGGCAGCACGGCGCCGGTCTTCGGGTCGACGATCTCGGGGTAGAAATGATCCTCCCAGACGTGGAGCCCGTCCTTCACCTCGACGCATTCGTTGGCGACGCCCGGCCCCATCACTTCCGAGAGGCCGTAGATGTCGACCGCGTGCATGTCGAACGCCGCCTCGATCTCGGCCCGCATTGCGTTCGTCCACGGCTCCGCCCCGAAGATGCCGACCTTGAGCGAGGTCCGGCGCGGGTCGAGGCCCTTTGCCCGGAACTCGTCGAGAATGGCGAGCATGTAGGACGGCGTCACCATGATGATGTCGGGCTCGAAATCCTGGATCAGCTGGACCTGTCGCTCGGTCATCCCCCCCGAGACCGGGATCGTGGTGCAGCCAAGCCGCTCCGCGCCGTAATGGGCGCCGAGGCCGCCGGTGAAAAGGCCGTAACCGTAGGCGACATGCACCTTCATGCCGGCACGGCCGCCCGAGGCGCGAATCGAGCGCGCCATCAGGTCCGCCCACACGTCGATATCGCGCGCCGTGTAGCCGACGACCGTCGGCTTGCCGGTGGTGCCGGAGGAGGCGTGGACGCGCACGACCTTCTCGCGCGGCACCGCGAACATGCCGAACGGGTAGTTCTCGCGCAGATCCTGCTTCGTGGTGAAGGGGAATTTTCGGAGGTCCGCCAGTTCCCTGAAGTCCTCGGGGCGCGCTCCGGCCGCGTCGAACTTCTTCCGGTAGTGCGGCACGTTCTCGTAGGCGTGGCGCAGCGACCATTCGAGCCGCTCGCGCTGCAGCGCCGCGATCTCGTCCCGAGATGCGAGCTCGATCGGCTCCAGCTCCTCCCTGCGCGGCCCGAGCTGCAGCATCAAGGCATCCCCACATGGCCGAGCAGCGAGCCCTTGATCGTGCGCGAGTGCCCGCGGAACTCGGCCACGACCGCGCCGCCGTCGCCCGTCACGGTGACGTCGTAGATGCCGGAACGCCCGGCGCGGGAGACCTCGAGCGCATGGGCGCTGAGCACCTCGCCAAGGCGCGAGGGCGCGATGAAGGTGACGGCGCAGTGCTGCGCGACCGTGCGCCGGTCGTAGGTGTTGCAGGCGAAGGCGAAGGCGGAATCAGCGAGCGTGAAGATGAAGCCGCCGTGGCAGATCCCGTGCCCGTTCACCATGCGCTCGGCGACCGTCATGGTCAGCACCGCCTCGCCCGGCGCGATGCGTTCGATCCTCATGCCGAGGCTCTGGCTCGCCTGGTCCTCCGCCCACATCGCGCGGGCGCAGGCCTCGGCGAGCGCCTGCGGCGCCGGCGCGCTGGCGTCCATCATCGCCGGCCCGTGAACGACGGCGCCCGCTTGGCGAAGAAGGCGGAGACGCCCTCGGCGTAGTCCGGCGTGCGCCCGGCCTCGCCCTGCAGATCGCGCTCGAGATCGAGCTGCCGGTCGAGGGTGTTACCCCAAGAGGCGTCGACGGCTTGCTTCGTCAAGCCGAGGCCGATCGTCGGCTGGGTCGCGAGATGGGCAGCGAGCTTCTCGGCTTCGATCATCAGGCTTTCGTCGTCGACAGCTTTCCAGATCAGCCCCCAGGCCTCGGCTTTCTCGGCCGGCAGCGGTTCGGCGAGCAGCGCGAGCCCGCGCGCCCGGGCCGAGCCGACGAGGCGTGGCAGGAACCACGTCCCGCCGGAATCCGGCAACAACCCGATCTTGGCGAAAGCCTGGATGAACTTCGCCGAGCGGGCGGCGAGCACGATGTCGCAGGCAAGCGCAATGTTCGCGCCGGCTCCCGCCGCGACCCCGTTGACGGCGCAGACGATCGGCATTCGGAACGACCGCAGCTTGCGCACCAGCGGATTGTACCAGCGCTCGATCGTCTTGGTCAGGTCGGGCGTGACGCCCGGCTCGAACACCCGGTTCGAAAGGTCCTGGCCGGCGCAGAAGCCCCGCCCTGCCCCGGTCAGGAGCAGCGCCCGGCAGCCCTCGTCGGCCTCGGCCTCGAGCATCGCCGCCATGAGGCGCTCGTGCATGGCCTCGTTGAAGGAATTGAGCCGGTCGGGCCGGTTGAGGGTCAGGACCCGCCAGCCCTCGTGGCGCTCGACCAGAACCGGATCCTCGTCCACGCCCTTCCTCCCGGCCCAGCTCGCCCTCTGACGTGCAGTGACCTAGCGATGCTGCGGTCTCCCCGTCAATCGGTCGGCGCGCCCTGCCGACCCTTGCCGCCCAGCCGGTTCCAGGCTCAAACTGGCCGCAAACCGGGGAGGAACCGAATGAAGCAGCTTTGGACAGCGTGTGCCGGCGCGGCGCTCTTGAGCCTTGCGGCCGCTCAACCGGCGGGCGCGCAGAACACCCTCAAGATCGGCTCCGTGCTTTCCGTCACCGGCCCGGCGGCCTTCCTCGGCGAACCCGAGGAGAAGACGATCAAGATGTATGTCGAGAAGGTGAACGCCGAGGGCGGCATCGCTGGCAGGAAGCTCGAGCTCGTCGTCTATGACGACGGCGCCGACGCCAACAAGGCCCGCACCTTCGCGACGCGCCTCGTCGAGGACGACAAGGTGATCGCCGTGGTCGGCGGCTCGATCACCGGCACCTCGCTCGCGATGATCCCGGTGTTCGAGGAGGCGAAGATCCCCTTCATCTCGCTCGGCGGCGCGATCGAGATCGTCGAGCCGGTGCGCAAGTTCGTCTATAAGACGCCGCATACCGACAAGATGGCCTGCCAGAAGATTTTCGAGGACATGAAGGCCCGTAACATCGTCAAGATCGGCATCATCTCGTCGACCGACGGCTTCGGCAAATCGATGCGCGAGCAGTGCCTGAAGGTCGCCAAGGACGGCGGCGTCGAGTTCGTCGCCGACGAGACCCACGGCCCGCGCGACGCCGACGTGACGCCCCAGCTCACCAAGATCAAGAACACACCCGGCATCCAGGCGCTCGTCCACACCGGCTTCGGCCAGCACGGCGCCGTCGTGACCCGCAACGTGCGCCAGATCGGGCTGACGATTCCCTTCTACCAGAACCACGGCGTCGCCTCGAAGAGCTACATCGAGCTCTCGGGCGAGGCGGCGAACGGCGTCCGGCTGCCGGCCGCGGCCCTGCTCCTCGCCGAGAAGCTGCCCGACGGCGACCCGCAGAAGCCGGTCGTCGTCGCCTACAAGCAGACCTACGAGAAGGCGACCGGCCAGCCGGTCTCGACCTTCGGCGGTCACGCCTATGACGGCTTCTTCATCCTGGTCGAGGCGATGAAGCGCGCAAACAGCGCTGATCCGGTCAAGATCAACGCCGAGATCGAGAAGACCAAGGGCTTCATCGCCACCGCCGGCATCGTCAACATGTCGCCGACCGACCATCTCGGCCTCGACCTCTCGGCGTTCAAGATGCTCGAGATCAAGAACGGCGATTGGGTGCAGGTGCAGGCGGGAAGCTGACGTACAAAGTCATCCCGGGCGAGCGAAGCGAGACCCGGGACCCCGTGGGACAGGAAAGGCCATCAAGGTCCCGGATCGCGCGTTCGCGCGTCCGGGATGACGAGTGAGCGATGTCCGAGTTCCTGCAGTTCCTGTTCTCGGGGCTGACCGTCGGCGCCGTCTACGCCATGGTCGCGCTCGGCTTCACGCTGATCTACAACGCGTCCGACGTGGTGAACTTCGCGCAAGGGGAGTTCGTCATGATCGGCGGCATGGCGACGGTGTTCGCCGTCGCCGCCGGCGTGCCGCTGCCGCTCGCGGCGCTGCTCGCGATCGTCGCCGCGATCGCCGTCGGCCTCCTCCTCAACGCGCTCGCGATCGAGCCCGCCCGCGGCGCCTCCGCCGTGACCCTCATCATCATCACCATTGGGGCCTCGATCTTCCTGCGCGGCCTGGCGCAGGTGCTGTTCGACAAGCAGGCGCACGGCATCCGCGCCTTCTCGGGCGATGCACCGATCATAATGATGGGCGCCGCGATCCTGCCGCAAAGCCTGTGGGTGCTCGGCGGCGGCGGCGCGACGTTCCTCGCGCTCTATCTGTTCCTCGAGCGCACCGTGCTCGGCAAGGCCGTGCTCGCGACCGCCGCGAACCGGCTCGCGGCGCAGCTCGTGGGGATCAACACGCGCATCATCATGATGATCGCCTTCGGCGCCTCGGCCGCGATCGGCGCGCTGGCCGGCATTTTCATAACCCCGATCACGCTGACGAGCTACGACGTCGGCACGCTCCTGGCGCTGAAGGGTTTCGCCGCGGCGATGCTCGGCGGCATGGGCAGCCCGCTCGGGGCGATCCTCGGCGGGTTGCTGCTCGGCCTCTTCGAGAGCTTCAGCGCCGGCTATCTGAGCTCGGCCTACAAGGACGCGGTTGCGTTCCTCACCGTTCTCGTCGTGCTCTTCCTCATGCCGAGCGGCCTCGTCGGGCGCCGCGCCGTCGAGCGGGTGTGAGGATGCCTGTCCTCTCGCCACGCGCCGCGACCCTTGCCGGCCTCGCCCTCGTGATCGCGCTGCTGCCGCTCGTGTTTCCTTCCGGCTTCTATTTCCGCGTCGCCGCCCTCGTCTGGATCTCGGCGCTCGCGGCGATCGGGCTCAACATCCTCATGGGGCTCGCCGGCCAGGTGAGCCTCGGCCATGCCGGCTTCTTCGGCATCGGCGCCTACGCGGTCGCGTTGGCGCCGGCGCATCTGAGCCTCCCGCCCTGGGCGGCGCTCATTCTCGGCGCCGGGCTCGCCGGCGTGCTCGCCTTCCTCGTCGGCAAGCCGGTGCTGCGCCTGCGCGGCCATTACCTCGCCATCGCGACGCTCGGGCTCGGCGTTCTGGTCCAGATCGTGCTCACGAACGAAAGCCGCTGGACCGGAGGCCCCGACGGAATGCGGGTCGCGCGTCTTGCGCTCTTCGGCTGGCGCGGCGCCGGGGCCGAGACCTGGTACTGGGTCAGCGGCGGCGCGCTCATGATCGGGACCTGGCTCGCGCTCAACCTTCTCGACACGCCGACCGGACGCGCGCTGCGGGCGCTGCACGACAGCGAGGTCGCGGCCCGGGTCACCGGCATCGACGTCGCACGCTACAAGCTCACCGCCTTCGTCGTCGCGGCCGTCTACGCCTCGGTCGCCGGCTCGCTCCTGGCGCTGATGAACGGCTTCATAACCCCCGACCAGGCGGGCTTCCTGCACTCGGTCGAGCTCGTCACCATGGTCGTCATCGGCGGCCTCGGCAGCGTCCTCGGCGCGATCGTCGGCGCGGCGGTGCTCGTGACCCTGCCGCAGCTCCTCACCGTGTTCCAGGAATACGAGCACCTCCTGCTTGGCCTCCTGATCATGGTTTTCATGATCTTCCTGCGCGACGGCATCGTGCCGAGCCTGCGGACGGCTGCTCTCGGGCTCCTCCCGGCGCGGACCGCCGGATGAGCGTCATCGCGGCACGCGACATCGGCATCGCCTTCGGCGGCGTCGTCGCGGTCGATGGCGTGAGCTTTTCCGCGGCGGCCGGCGAGGTGCTGTCGATCATCGGCCCGAACGGCGCCGGAAAGACCACCCTCTTCAACGTCGTCTCGGGCCTCTACCGCGCCGGGCGCGGACGCGTGACGCTCGACGGCGAGGACGTGACCGGGCGCCCCCCCGAGATCCTCGCCTTGAAGGGCCTCTCGCGCACCTTCCAGAACCTTCAGCTCTTCACCCGCATGACCACCTGCGAGAACGTGATGGTCGGGCGCCACCTGCGCGAGCGCCGCTCGCTTGCGGCCGACCTCCTTCGGCTGCCCTCGGTCAGGCGCCAAAACCGGGAAACGCGCGCCGCCGCGCAGGACCTCCTCACCTTCGTGCGCCTTGGCGAGCGTGGCGACATGCCGGCGAGCGCCCTGCCCTACGGGGCGCTCAGACGCCTGGAGATTGCCCGCGCCCTTGCCTCGGAGCCGAAGGCGCTGCTCCTCGACGAGCCGGCCGCCGGCTGCAACGCGGTCGAGACCGAAGAGATCCAGCGGCTGATCCGGGCGGTGGCGGATCGCGGCGTCGCGGTCGTCCTCGTCGAGCACGACATGCGGCTCGTGATGAAGGTCTCCGACCGCGTCCTCGTGCTCGAGAGCGGGCGGCCGCTCGCCGAGGGCTCGCCCGAGGAGGTGCGCGAAAACCCGGCGGTGATCAGCGCCTATCTCGGGCCGCAAGCCGGGCGAGGCAGCGCCCATGCTTGAGGTCGAGGAGCTGCGCAGCGCCTACGGCCGCATCGAGGCCGTGAAGGGCGTGAGCCTCTCCGTCCGGGCCGGCGAGATCGTCGCGCTCGTCGGCTCGAACGGCGCCGGCAAGACGACGCTGCTGCGGGCGATCTCCGGCGTGCAACCGGTCGCGGCCGGCCGCATCGCCCTTGCCGGAGCGCGGATCGAGACCGCGCCGCCGCACCGGCGCGTCGCCCTCGGCATGGCGCATGTGCCGGAGGGCCGGCAGGTCTTCGCGCCGCTCACCGTCGCCGACAACCTGCGGCTCGGCGCCTTCCTGCGCCGCGACCGGGACATCGCGCGCGACGTCGAGCGCATCTACGCGATGTTCCCGGCGCTCGCCGACAAGCGCCGCGACGCCGCCGGTGGGCTCTCGGGCGGCCAGCAGCAGATGCTCGCAATCGGCCGTGCCCTGATGGCGAGGCCGAAGCTGCTGCTCCTCGACGAGCCGTCGATGGGTCTCGCGCCGCTCCTCGTGCGGCAGATCCTCGATGCGGTGGTCGCGCTGAAGCAGGAAGGCGTCACGATCCTGCTCGTCGAGCAGAACGCGGCCGCGGCGCTCGCCATCGCGGACCGCGGCTACGTCATCGAGACCGGGCGGATCGCCCATGCCGGCACCGGTGCCGCGCTCGCCGAGGATCCGCGCGTGCGGGAGGCGTATCTCGGCGGGTAGGCTATTACCCTTGCGAGGCGTAGCCGCCGTCGACCGGGATCGCGGCGCCGGTAAGGAAATCGGACGCGGCGCTGGCGAGGAACACCGCGATGCCGGCGAAATCGCCGGGATTTCCCCATCGCCCCGCAGGCGTTCTGGCGAGGACGCGCTCGTTCAGCCCCTCGATCTGCTTTTTCGCGGCCGCGGTCAGGTCGGTGTCGATCCAGCCCGGCAGGATCGCATTGACCTGGATGCCGTCGCCGGCCCACGCCGTCGCGAGCGCCTTCGTCAGCTGCACGAGCCCGCCCTTGCTCGCGGCGTAGGGGCCGACGAACGAGGCGCCGAAGATCGACATCATCGAGCCGATGTTGATGATCTTGCCGCCGCCGCCCTTCTTCATCTCCGGGAAGGCCGCCTGCGCCGCGAAGAAGGCGCCGGAGAGGTTCGTCTCGATGATCCGATGCCACTCGTCGGGAGCGTAGAGCTCCGGGCGCTTGCGTTCGTTGACGCCGGCGTTGTTGACGAGCACGTCGAGCCTGCCGAAGCGCGCGACCGTCTCCCGCACCATCGCCTGGCACGAGTCGGGCTTGGCGATCTCGACCGGCACGAAAGCCGCCTTCGGGCCGAGCTGCGCGAGCGCCGCTTCCGCCTTCTTGGCGTCGCGTCCGGCGATCGCGACGGCGTCGCCGGCCGCCGCCATGCCCTTCGCCATGCCTAAGCCGATGCCGCCGTTGCCGCCGGTGACGAGCGCCACGCGCCCGCTGAGATCGAACAGGCTCATCGCGCGTCCTCAAGGATCATGTCCGCCCCCTTCTCGCCGATCATGACGATCGCGGCGTTGGTGTTGCCCGAGACGACGTTCGGCATGATCGCGCCGTCGACGACGCGCAGACCGTCGACGCCGTAGACCTTCAGCCGGGGGTCGACCACGGCACGATCGTCGACGCCCATGCGGCACGAGGAGCTCGGATGATAGATGGTCGAGCCGACCTCGCGGCAATACTGCAGGATTTCCTCGTCGGACTGCACGCCAGGGCCGGGCCAATGCTCGGCCAGTACATAGGGGCGCATCGCCGGCATGGTCATGATCGCGCGCAGGCGCTTCATCCCTTCGACATTGGTGCGCCGATCGGTCTCGGTCGAGAGGTAGCGCGGCTGGATCGCGGGCGCCGCCGCCGGGTCGCGGCTCTTGATGCGCACGAACCCGCGGCTCTCGGGCCGGAGCTGGCACACCGAAGCGGTAAATCCCGGGAACGGGTGCAGGCGCTCGCCCATGCGGTCGGTCGAGAAGGTGATGAAGTGGATCTGCACGTCCGGCGTCGCGACGCGGTCGTTCGTGCGGAAGAAGGCGCCGGCATAGCCGGCGCTGACCGTCAGCGGCCCCTTGCGCCAGAGGGCATAGCGCATGCCGACCCCGAGCCGGCGCATCAGCGAGCCGATCTCGTCGTTGATGGTGATCGGCTTCGTGCATTTGAGGATCGTGCGGACCTGCAGATGGTCCTGCAGATCCTCGCCGACCCCGGCCCGTTCCGCGATGAGCGGTATGCCATGCGTCGACAGCAGCGCGCCCGGGCCGACGCCCGAAAGCTGCAGCAGCTGCGGCGAGTTGATGGCGCCGCCGGAGAGGACCACCTCGCGCCGGGCCGGACCGTGCAGGTCTCGCCGGCGCGACGGAATTCGACGCCGACGGCCTTGCGCCCCTCAAAGAGCACCCGGGTCGCGAGCGCCTCGGTGATGATCTCGAGGTTGGTCCGGCGCAACGCCGGGCGCAGATAGCCGCGCGCGGTGCTCCAGCGGATTCCCCGCCGCGACGTGGTCTGGAAGTAGCCGGCGCCCTCCTGCACCGGGCCGTTAAAATCCTCGTTGCCGGGGATGCCGGCCTGCCCGGCTGCGGCGATGAAGGCGTCGCACAGCTCGTGCGGCTCGGTCGCGTCGGACACGCAGAGCGGACCGCCGACGCCGTGGAGCGTGCTCTCGCCGCCCGCCTGATGCTCGGAGCGCCGGAAATACGGCAGCACGTCGTCGAAGCCCCACCCGGTGTTGCCGAGCTGGCGCCAATGGTCGAAATCCTCCGGCTGGCCGCGGACATAGAGCAAGCCGTTGATCGAGGACGAACCGCCGAGCACCTTGCCGCGCGGCTGGAAGATCACGCGGCCGTTCAGCTCCGGCTCGGGTTCCGTCTCGTAGAGCCAATTGACCCGGGCGTCCTTGAACAGGCGCCCGTAGCCGAGCGGGACGTGGATCCAGAAATGCCGGTCGCGCGGCCCGGCTTCGAGCAGAACGACCCGATATCGCCCGCAGGCGGTCAAGCGGTTCGCGAGCACGCAGCCGGCCGAGCCCGCGCCGACGATCACGAAATCGACCTCGAGGACCGGGGATCGGGCGCGCGCGCGCCGGGCAAGCGGCTTCGCGGTGTCGAGGGGTGTCATCGGTGTCAAGCGGCGCTCACGCGACCTCGCGTGCGTCGCGGCGACGGTACAGAACCAGCATCAGCGGCGAAAGCCGCTTCAGGAGCCCGTGCGCCGGAAGCGGCGCCGGCGCCGTGAAGGGCAGCGCCAGCTCCGCGTCGGGCGCGCCCGCGACGGCGCGGGCGAACTCGCGCCCGAGCGCGACCGACAACGCCACCGCCCGGCCGTTGCAGCCGGCCCAGGCGTAGGCGCCCGGGCCGAGCCGGTGGATGCGCGGCAGGTGGTCCGGCGTCATCCCGATGGCGCCGTTCCAGACGTGATCGAAGCCGACATCGCCGATCTCGGGCCAGAGCTTCCGCAGCCGCGCCGCGATCCAGGGCTTCAACCGCTCCGCCCCGTTCACCGGGTTCACCAGCGCGCCGCCGGTGACGAGCCGGTTGCGGGCATCCCAGCGCGCGAAGTGCAGGTCGCCATGGGTGTCGGACATCGCCTGGCGCCCCGGCAGGATCGTCCGGCGCAGGCTCTCGTCGAGCGGCTCCGTCGCCATCTGCCAGGACAGCGCCGGCACGATCTCGCGGGCGATCGGCGCTGCGAGCGCCGATCCGAAGGCGTCGGTGTAGGCGTTGGTCGCGAGCACAAGGGCTTTCGCCCGGACCGAGGCCGCGGCGGCGCGCACCACCCAGCCGTCGCCCGCGCGGGCGTAGGACAGCGCCGGCGAGCGCGCGAAGACGCGGACACCGGCCGCAAGCGCGGCGCGGGCGAGGCCGCGCGTCAGCGCCAGCGGATTGATGTGCCCGCCGCTCCGGTTCCAGAAGCCGCCATGCCAGGCGTCCGAGCCGGTCATGGCCCGGACCTCGTCGCGGTCGAGAAGCGCGACCGGCGCGCCCCATCGCGACCACTGCCGGACGCGGGCTTCCGAAATCCTGATCCGGCCCGGGCTGTGGGCGGGCTGAACCCAGCCGACCTCTTCGGCTTCGGCATCGATGCCGTGGCGGCGCGCGAGATCGAACAGGAGAGCCGCCGAATCCCGCAGGAGCGCGACGAAGCGTTCGCCGGCGGCCCCGTGCCGCGCGACGATCGCGTCGGGATCGGCGCGCGACAGCGTCGGGATCACCTGGCCGTTGTTGCGCCCGGAGGCGCCGAAACCGGGCTCGGCCGCCTCGAGGACGACGGTGCCGATGCCGGCCTCGGCGAGATGCAGGGCGGCGGAGAGTCCCATGAAGCCCGCCCCGATCACGACCGCATCGCAACGCTCGTCGCCCGTAAGAGCGGGAAGCTCCGGCCCGGGCGATGTCACCGCATGCCAGAGCGACGCCGGCGGGACGGAGCCCTCCGGGCTCATCGCGCCGGGTTCACGCCGCGGCGTCGCAGGCGCGCCCGGGGACCGTCCTCAGTTGCCGCGCGACTCGGTCAGGAGCGGCGACCAGGTCGGGTCGGAGGCGAAGGTCGGGGTCGGCACGGTCTGCTCGACCCGGCCGGTGATGTCGATCATGTAGAGCTTCGCGCCGGACTGGCCGCCGGGATCGCGGAAGAACATGATGTACTGGCCGTTCGGGGCCCATGACGGCCCCTCGTTGTGGAAGCCCTCGGTCAGGAGCCGCTCGCCCGAGCCGTCAGGCTTCATGACGCCGATCGCAAAGCCGCCGGCGGTGCGCTTGGTGAAGGCGATGTAGTCGCCGCGCGGCGACCAGGCCGGCTGCGAATAGGAGCCCTGGCCGAACGAGATGCGCTTCGCGCCCGAGCCGTCGGCGGCCATGACGTAGATCTGCTGCTGGCCGCCGCGATCAGACTCGAACACGATCTGCGCCCCGTCGGGCGAGAACGAGGGCGAGGTATCGATCGCGCCGGTGTTGGTGATCCGCGTCGTCGTGCGCGAGCCCAAATCCATCAGGTAGATGTTGGCGTTGCCGCCCTGCTGCAGGCTCATGACGATGCGCTGCCCGTCGGGCGAGAAGCGCGGGGAGGACGTCATGTCGGGGAAGTTGCCGACGACCTGGCGCGAGCCGGTCTCGAGATTGATCACCTGCACCCGCGGTTGCTGCCCCGAGGCCTGCGACATGAAGGCGATGTCCTGCGTCGCCGGCGAGTAGCGCGGCGTCACGACGAGGTTGTCCCCTTGCGTCAGGTAGCGGACGTTGCCGCCGTCCTGGTCCATGATGGCGAGGCGCTTGCGGCGGTTCTCCTTCGGCCCCGACTCGTCGACGAACACCACGCGGGTGTCGAAGAAGGCGCCGACGCCGGTGATCTTGGTGTAGACCGCGTCCGAGATGATGTGGCCGATGCGGCGCCAGTTGTTCGGGTCGGTGAAGTATTGCTGCCCGGCGACCTGCTGGCCGGCATAGACGTCCCACAGGCGGAACTCGGTCTTGAGCCGCCCCGACGGGTCGCGGGTGACGCGGCCGGTGACGAGCCCCTGCACGCCGGCGGCTTTCCAGGCCTCGAAGCGCGGCGCCGCATCGAAGGACGGCTGCTGCTCCGGGAAGCGCGCCTTCTCGATCGGCACGAAGTAGCCCGAGCGGCGCAGGTTGTTGGCGATGATGCCGGCGACCTGCTGGCCAAGGCCCGGATCACCGGCAAAGTCGGCGACCGCGATCGGGATCGGCTGGAAGTTGCCACGGCGAACGTCGATGACGAGCTCGGCGCGGGCGGCCGTCACGGCTAGGAACGTCGCCACGACGATCGCAAGACCGAGAATCATGTCGGCGCGGACGAGGATTCGGATCAGGCGCAGGGCGGAGTGCGGGCGCATCAGCGAGCTTTTCGGATGTTGGAGTCGATCAGCCGAGATCGCGCGGATCGAAGTTGACCACGAGGTCTTTCCAATCCTGGTAATAGGGCTGGAATTGGGCCGGAATACGCAAAGGCGAGCACCTTCTCGCGGCGCGGGTGGCGGAGTCCGCCACCGCCCGGAACAGCGGGTCGGCCGACGCGTTCGTCACCGCCGGCTCGCGGGCGAGCGAGCCGTCCTGGTTGAGGCTAACGCGCACCGTCGGCACCGGCGGCTTCACCGCGCCTTGGGCGCCGATCGGCGCCTGCCAGCAGCGATGCAGCTGGTCGCGCAGAAGGCCCATCAGCGCGTCGCGCTGGCTCGGATTGAGCCGCTGCGCCGCGCCGGTCGCGGTGCCGAGCGAGGCGGTCTTCTGGATCTCGCGGCCGCTCGAGCCCGGGGATTGCGCCGGCTCCTTCGAGGCGAGGAGCTTCGCGATCCCGTTCGGATCGAACTTCGCGGCAAGCTCGGCGTCGCGCTTGGCTTTCGCCTCGGCTTCGGCCTTCGCCTTGGCCTTTGCTTCGGCGACCTTCTTCTTGTGCCCGGCCTCGGCTTTGGCCTCGGCGTTCCGCTTCTGCTCGGCTTCCGCCTCGGCCTTGGCTTTTGCCTCGGCGACGGCGCGCTCCTTTGCGGCTTCCGCCTTCGCCTTGGCTTCGGCGCGGGCCTGCGCTTCGGCCTCGGACTTCGCCTGCGCCTCGGCTTTGGCGCGAAGCTCAGCCTCCTGCTGATCGAGAAGGTTCGCGACCTCCTCGCGCTTCGGCGGCATGGGCGGAGCCGGCTCGGGCTTCGCTTCGGCCTGCTGCGGCGGCGACGGCTCGGGACGGACCGGCGGCACGGGAGGCGGCGGCGGGACGGCGACCTCGACCGCCTCGTCTGCGACCTTGATCTCGGCCGGCCGGGTCGGCGGCGTCGGAACGTCGCGCTTCGCCTCGCCCGGATCGCGCTCTTCGCGAACCTCGGCGACGCGGTCGGCCCGGGGCTTCGCCTCGGGCTGCGGCGCCTTGGCGTTCGTCTCACCACGGGTGATCTCGGAGAACTGGTTGTCGGTCAGCACCTCGACCGGGATGCCCTCCTCGGCCTCCGGGAAGGTCTGGGAGGCAACGCCGAACACGAGCCCGGCGAGGAGCGCCGTGTGGACGGCGCCCGACACCCAGAATCCCGGTTCGGATCGATCGAACTTCAGCCCCACCGTCTCAGCCTTCGCAATGCTCGCGCGTCCATCCGCGGCTAGCGCTGCTCCGCCTCGGTCACGAGCGCGACGCGCTTGAACCCGGCCCCGGTCACCATCGCCATCACCTGGGCGACGCGGCCGTATTCGACGCGCCTGTCGCCGCGCACGAAGATGCGCTCGTCGAAGCCCTGCTTCGCCGCCGCCGTGACGCCGGTGATGATCCCGTCGTCTGCAAGCGCCGTCTCGCCGAGATAGACCTTGCCGTCAGCCTTGATCGACAGCGTCACCGGCTTCGCGTCGGTGTTGAGCGGCGCCGCCGCGGCCTTCGGCAGATCGATCGGGACGCCGGCGGTCATCAGGGGGGCGGTGACCATGAAGATGATGAGGAGCACGAGCATGACATCGATGAACGGCGTCATATTGATTTCGTTGATGACGCCGCGCTTGCCGCGCCGGCGCCGGCGGCGCCCGCCGCTCTGCCCGTGCGCCATGGCCGAGGCGATCGTCATCGCGGCCCGCCGCCTCAGGCCGCCTGCGCGGCGTGCGCGTGCATGCGCTCGTCGATCTGGCGCGACAGGATCGCCGAGAACTCGTCGGCGAAGCCCTCGAGCCGCGACTGCAGCTTCGTCACCTGCGACTGGAGCTTGTTGTAGGCAAGCACCGCCGGGATCGCCGCGAAGAGCCCGATCGCGGTCGCAAACAGCGCCTCGGCGATGCCGGGTGCGACGACCGCGAGGCTCGTGCTCTTCGAGGCGGCGATCGAGGTGAACGAGCTCATGATCCCCCACACCGTGCCGAACAGCCCGATATAGGGCCCGGCCGAGCCGATCGAGGCAAGGAACAGGAGCCGCGCCTGCATGCGCTCGACCTCGCGCTGGATGGTCACGTCGAGCACCTTGTCGATGCGCTGCGACAGGCTCGCGACCGAGCGCCCGGTGCCCTCGAAGGAGCGCTTCCACTCGCGCATCGCGGCGACGAACACGGCGGCAAGCCCGGTATTCGGCCGGCTCTGCAGGTTGAGGTAGAGCTCCTCGAGCGACTGCCCCGACCAGAAGATCTCCTCGAAACGGTCCATGGCGCGCCGCGTGCGCCCGAACAAGAGCGTCTTGTCGACGATGATCGCCCAGCACCAGACCGAGGCGGCCAAGAGCCCGACGATGACGAGCTTGACGACGATATGGGCGTTCAGGAACAGCCCGACGAGCGACATGTCGTGCGCGGTCTGCACTGCCGGGACGGCATCGGCCGGATTCATGCTCTGGTCCTCGATCCCCGCGGGCCGCCGGACGCCCGCCCGGCCCGCACCGCTGTCCGCCTTGACGCGGCGCCTTTGCCTTGTTGCCTGCTCCTCGCCCGGAAATCTGTCGAAACTAAGGGCTTCGCAAGCGCTTAGCGGCGCCTCGACGGTCCAAAGAGTTAAGCACCGGGCAAGGTTAATGCCGGGTTAGGACCGCCCTCCCGTGGGGGCGAGCGCCGGCCATTCCGGAACGCGATGGATGAAGGCTATCCCATCACGCCGGCGTGTTCATCATCCGCGACAATGACGATGCGCCTACCCTGAGGGGCGGTCCGATGATGATGCGCGTCATCCCGACGATGATGTGCATCATCCGCATCGTCGCTGCGCATCACCGGCGCCCAGCACCCGCGAACCTCTCCCGAACGGGCTAGCCGATTCACACAAAGCTGGCGCGCCATTCCCCCCCCCCGTGTGGGGGCGGACCGACTCGGGCGAAGCCCCGAGCGAGGAGGGGGGCGCCGGGCACGGCCTTGTCTGTCGAAGCCGACCCGTCGTGCATCAGCCGCAGGGGCCGTGGCTCTCCGGGAGAGGTGTCGGGAGGCTCGCGCTGGGCGGCTGCGGCACCTATCGTGCCGGGCTCATGCATCCTGAGTCCCCCTCGCCCGCCCGCATGCCCTGGGGCTTCGTCGCCGCGCTGTCCTTCGCGCAGCTCGTCTCCTGGGGCATCGTCTTCTACGCCTTCGCGCTCTTCCTGGAGCCGATGGCGCGCGAGCTCGGCTGGTCAAAGCCCGCCCTGACGCTCGCCTACTCGCTCGGCCTCGGCGCCTCGGCCGCGACCGCCTACCCGTCCGGCCGCCTCATCGACAAGGGCCATGGCCGCGCCGTCATGACGGCGGGCTCGCTCGTCTCCTCGGCGCTCCTCGTCCTCTGGTCGCGGGTCGACAGCTATCCGCTCTTCGTCCTGATCTGGATCGGGCTCGGCGCGACGATGAGCGCCATCCTCTACGAGCCCGGCTTCGCCGTCCTGACGCATCGGCTCGGGCCGCTCTCCCGGCGCGGCATCACCGTCATGACGCTCATCGGCGGCCTGGCCAGCACGGTGTTCTTTCCCCTCTCCTACGCGCTGATCGAGGCGCTCGGCTGGCGCGACGCGCTCGTCGCGCTCGCCGCGATCAACCTCGCCGTCTGCGGCGCGATCCACTTCCTCGTCATCCCGAGCGAGCCGGCGCG
>JAJKJG010000012.1 GCA_021154065.1 Methylobacterium sp. | reverse complement strand
CTCGGCCGCCGGCGCGACGAGCTCGGCCCAGCTTTTGGTCCCGAACAGCTCGTGCGCCATGGCGTGGCCGGCGACCATCGCCGGGATCGCCACCGCGTAGGGGCCGACGAGGTTACGGTTGTCGACCACCTTCGGCCAGCCGAAGAGATCGGTGTCGCTCCCGCCGGTGAGGACATAGGCGGCAGGGTCGAGCCGGGCCGGGGCACGGGCGCCGAAATCGATGACCGACACCTTGCCGGTCTTGGCTTCACGGATCAGCATCGCGCCGATGCCGCCAATGCCGCTCATCCAGGGCTCGGCGACGCCGACCGCGAAGGCGGTCGCGATCGCCGCATCGACGGCGTTGCCGCCGCCGCGAAGCACCTCGGCCCCGATCTCGGCCGCGACCCGGTGATGCGACGCGACGACGCCGTTCGGACCGGCGACCGCGGCCTTGCGCATGCTCTGACGGCGGGAGAGATTCTCCGACAGCGTGCTGCGATCGATCAAGCTCTCACCCCTCCGGCGGTTTCATGATCCTGTAGAGTTCGGTCTTACGCTCGAAGCCGATCCCCGGCGGGCCGCGCTCACGCGACCTTCTCCCGGGCCGGAGCCGCGGCCCGGCCGCGCCAGCGCTGCAGCTCGCCCATCGCGATCTCGAAATCCTCGCCGAGCTCCGCGACAAGCCGCTCCACCGGCAGGACCGCAGCGATGCCGCCGACGCCGTGGCCGGCCGACCAGATGTCGCGCCAGGCTTTGGCTTCCTTCTTGTCCATGTTCATGGCCGGCGCCGGACCGTCGGGATCGAGCCCCGCCCGCACCAGGCTCTGGCGCATGAAGTTGCCGTGCACGCCAGAGACCGCCGGCGTGTAGACAATGTCGGTGATCCGCGATTCGAGGATCATTGCCTTGTAGCCGTCGGGCGCGGCGCCCTCCTCGGTGGCGATGAAGCGCGTGCCCATATAGGCGACGTCGGCGCCGGCCGCGATCGCCGCGGCGACGTGGCGCCCGGTCGTGAGCGCGCCGGCGAGCGCGATGATGCCGTCGAAGATCCGGCGCACCTCGGAGACGAAGGCGAAGGGGCTGTTCAGGCCGGCGTGCCCCCCGGCGCCGGCCGAGACCAGCACCAGCCCGTCGACCCCGGCCTCGATCGCCTTCGCGGCGTGGCGCATGTTGATGACGTCGTGCAGCACGACGCCGCCGTAGGAATGCACGGCCTTGACGAGGTCCGACACCGCCCCGAGCGAGGTGATGATCACCGGCACGCGCTTCTCGACGCAGACCTTCAGATCCGCCTCGACCCGCGGGTTGGTCTTATGAACGATGAGGTTCACGCCATAGGGCAGCGCCGCGCCGCCCGTGCCGAGCGCCGTCTCGATCTCCTCGAGCCAGGCGCGGAAGCCGTCGGTCGAGCGCTGGTTGAGCGCCGGGAAGGTGCCGAGGACGCCGGCGCGGGACGACGCGATCACCAGCGCCGGTCCCGACACGAGGAACATCGGCGCCGCGACGACCGGCAGCCGCAAGCGATGGATAAGAGCCTGGGCGCGGGTCACGCGAGCCTCCGTCAGGAACCGGTTTCACCAATGCCCCAGGGCGCTAGCGTCCGCAACCGCCCACGCCGCCCGCCGTCAGATCATCTCGAGCGGCTTCCTGCGCTTCGGCGGCGGGAAGGCGCGGTCGATCGCGGCGAGGTCGTCCTCGTCGAGGGCGATGTCGATGGTCCGGCGGTTCTCGCGCACGTGCTCGGCTGTGGCCGCCTTCGGAATCGCGATCACGCCGGGGCGGCGCAGGACCCAGGCGAGCGCGATCTGGTAGGATGTCGCCCGGTGCTTCTTGGCGATCTCCTCGAGGGCGCCCGAACGCGGCAGCCGGCCCTGCTCGATCGGGCTGTAGGCCATTGCCGGAACGCCGCGCGCCGCGAGCCACGGCATCAGATCGTGCTCCGGGCCGCGACGGGAGAGGTTGTAGAGGATCTGGTTTGCGGCGCAGACGTCGCCGCCTGGAACCGCGAACAGCTCCTCCATCTCGCCGGTGTCGAAGTTCGAGACGCCCCAGTGACGGATCTTGCCGGCCCGAGCGAGCGCTTCGAAGCCGGCGACGGTCTCGGCGAGTGGGATGCTGCCCGGCCAATGGAGGAGGTAGAGGTCGAGGCGGTCGGTCCTGAGCCGGCGCAGGCTGCGCTCGCAGGCCTCGACCACGCCCTTGCGGCTGGCGTTGTGAGGATAGACCTTACTGACCAGGAACACGCCCTGCCGGAGCTCCGCCAGCGCCTCGCCGACGAGCTCCTCGGTCCGGCCCTCGCCGTACATCTCGGCGGTATCGATGAGGGTCATCCCGAGCTCGATCCCCAGCCGCAGCGCCGTGATCTCCCTCGGTCGGCGGCCGCGGTCCTCGCCCATGCGCCACGTGCCTTGGCCGAGGGCGACGACCTCCTCCCCGCCGGGGATCCTGACGCGATCTGCCATTGCGATCTCCTCTGTCGACCCATGATGAACGGCGAACGGCGGGGAGAGAAGCTCCGTCTTCTGCAGAAAACGCAGACCGGCCAGCGACGAATCGGCGGCTTCGGCGTTGAACCTTGCGGGGTCACGCAGCGGAACCGGCGCATGGACGCGGACAATCTCTCGCTACGGCTCGAGGCCCTCGAGGCCTCCGTCGCCGAGTATGTCGTCGCCGACCTCTCCCGCTGGCAGGCCGTTCACGCCCGCATCACCGCCTATGAGATCGCCGTCGAGCTGATGTGCAACGTCGCCCAGCGCCGCGACCCGAGCCTCGTGCGCGACCTCATCGAGGGCCTCGTCTTTGTCGAGACCGAGACCCGGCTGACGAACTTCCACGACGCCCTCATCGGCGAAATCCACGGCATCCGAGAGAAGCTGCAAGAGCAGCTCGAGGACCTCGTCTCGGCCTGAGCCCGCTCACGCCACGCTCACGCGGCCGGCATCGAGGCAAGCCTTACCATCACGCTCGGGTGACCTCCCTGTGGCGTGATTGGCCTCTCCATAGGCTGCATGCATGATCGCGATAGCGGTACGAGGGATCGGCCTCGGCCCGGGCGAGGCGTAGAGTTCCCTTGATCCCGACCCTCCCATCTCCCGGGAGTGTGGCCTTGAGGTTGATGATGCGCATCTTCCGCCCGCTGATCCGAATCGCGACGGCAGCGCTCGCGCTCGCGGCGTTCGTCCTCGCGCCCACTCTGATCGAGGCCGCCTCGCAGAGCCCCGTGAACGTCCTCGCCGGCGGTCGCGTGGCGATCCACGGCTACGACCCGGTCGCTTATTTCGTCGAGGGCGGACCCCGCAAAGGCCGCTCCGAGCTCGCAGTCGAGCGCAATGGCGCGCGCTGGCTGTTCTCGAGCGCCGCCAACAGGGCCCAATTCGAGGCCGATCCGGAGCGCTATCTGCCGGCCTATGGCGGCTACTGCGCCTACGGCGTCGCGCAGGGCTACCTGGTCAAGATCGACCCCGAGGCGTGGACGATCGTCGATGGGCGCCTCTACCTCAACTACGACCGCTCGATCAGCGAGACCTGGCGCAAGGACGTGCCGGGCTACGTGCACAAGGCCGACGGGAACTGGCCGCGGCTCATCGGCAAACCCTAGGACCAGCCCTGCACATCCGGAGGACTACCATGCAGACCATCGCCGTAACCCCTGCCGCCGCGATGCCGAGGCAGCTGTTTCCGCCGCTCGACGCCGAGACGATGATCACGTCGCTCATCGCCGGCGTCGCCGCCGACTTCACCTGGGAGTTCTGGGCGCGCGTGATCACGCCGTTCATTCCGGGCGTCGGCGGCCCGCTCGAGCCCGCGGCCCTCGTGCAGTCGGTGTTCGGGCTCGAGAGCCGGCTCGTGGGCGAGATCGTCCATCTCGTCGTCGGCTTCCTGTTCTATCCGCTCGGCTATCTGTTCATCGCCCGCCCGCTCCAGCGTCTGATCATCCCCGGGCTGCCCTGGTACTTGACCGCGGCGGGCTTCGGCATCGGGTTGTGGGTCTTCGCGCTTTACGTCATGGCGCATCTGATCGCCGGGCTGCCCGCCTTCCTCGACTTCATCCCGCTCGCCTGGGCGTCCTGCGGCGGTCACATCATCTTCGGTCTCGTCGTCGGCGCCGTTGTCAAATGGCGCGAGGAGACGGCCTGACCGCCGGTTGAGGATCGAGCGCGCAATGACGGTCCCGAGCCCCGAAGCCAAGCGTCCGCGCGACCCGCGGCTCGACGTCTTCCGCGGCGTCGGGATGCTCATCATCCTCGTCGCCCATATCCCGGGGAACGCATGGGCGGACTGGATCCCGGCGCGCTTCGGCTTCTCGGACGCGACCGAGATTTTCGTCTTCTGCTCCGGCGTCGCCTCGGCGCTCGCCTTCGGGCGCGTGTTCGAGAGCGCCGGCTGGGCGCTCGGGACGGCGCGCATCCTGCACCGCGTCTGGCAGGTGTACTGGGCTCATATCGGCGTCTTCGTCACGATCGTCGCCGTACTGGCTGCGGCCGATCTCGAGTTCGGCGGGCGCCATCTGCGCGATGGCCTGAATCTCGCGCATTTCCTCGACGACCCGGCGCGCCTGCTCCTCGGCTACGCAACGCTGACCTATGTGCCGAACTATTTCGACATTCTGCCGATGTATCTCCTGATCCTGGCGCTGATCCCGGCCGTCATGGCGGCGGCGCGGGTCGGGCGTAGCGCCGTCGCCGTGGTTGTCGCAACGCTCTACCTCCTCGCCTACGCGCGCCTTCTCGACCTGCCGGCGGAGCCCTGGTCGGATCGCATCTGGTTCTTCAACCCGTTCTCGTGGCAACTGCTGTTCTTCCTGGGTTTTGCGTTCGGCCGCGGCTGGCTTGTGCCGCCGGCCTATGACCGCCGGCTCATGCTCGGCGCGCTCTTCATCGTCGCGGCGGCGATGCCGTTCTCCTGCCAATATGGCTGGTCGTGCTTTGCCGGGTGGGGGGCCGTGCCGTGGCTCGGCGAAGTCCATCAGGCGCTCGGCCCGCTCATCGACAAGACGCATCTCGCGCCTTTGCGGATCGTCCATTTCCTTGCGATCGCCTATCTCGCCTATACTCTGGCCGGCGAAGGCGGCCGGCGGCTCGCCGGGACCTTCATCCCGACGATCCAGCTCGTCGGTCGCCAGACGCTGGCCGTGTTCCTCGCCGGACTCGTCCTGGCGCAGGCGCTCGGCGTCGTGCTCGACGTGATCGGCCGCGGCGTCGCGACCGCCGCGCTCGTCAATATCGGAGGCTGTGCGGTGCTCTTCGCTGTGGCGGCGGTTTGCGAATGGTTCAAATCCTCGCCCTGGCTGCACGCCCGGGCGCAAGGCTCGAAGCCGCGCAGGTCCGCCGCGCGACCGGCCGCTCAACCGACCGGCGTTCTTCCGCAGCAGCCATGACCCAACTTTCGGGTCGGCGAGTGCCTTTGCGTCTTGCGCTCGCCTGCGCGCTGGCGCTAACCGCCTTCGCGGCGCCGGCCGGCGAGGTCGAATACGGGCTCAACGCGCCAAGCCGCGCGCTTTCCGGCGGCATTCCGTACGTGCTGTACCGGCCCGCCGCGGCGCCGCCGGTGGGCGAGCGCTGGCCCGTGCTCTACCTCCTGCACGGATTGGGCGACGACGAGCGCGCCTGGACGACGCTCGGCCGTGCCGCCGAGACCCTCGACCGGCTGATCGCCGCGCGCAAGCTCAAGCCGCTCATCGTCGTCATGCCGATGGCGAAGGACAGCTGGTACGTCGACAACCCGGATCCGGGCGGGCGCGGGCTCGTCGCGCAGGCGCTCACCGGTGATCTCGTCGATCATGTCGATCGAACCTATCCGACAGCGGCGTGCCGCGCCGGCCGGGCGCTTGGCGGGCTTTCCATGGGCGGCTACGGCGCACTCCTCTACGCCATGGACAATCCGAAGCGCTACGCCGCCGCTTTCAGCTTTTCGGGCAGCCTGTTCCGGCCGATGCCGGAGGACGACGCCGCCGGGGTGCGCCGGCCGACGCACATGTTCCGCGCCGCCTTCGGCGAGCCCTTCGACCCGCGCCGGTTCAACCGCTGGAACGTGTTTCTCCGCCTGCCGGCCTACATCGCCGATCCGGACCGGCCGGCCTTTTATCTCACCGTCGGCGACAATGACTTCCCGCGCCTCAAGGAGGGCAACGTCGCGTTTCATCGCGCGCTCAGCGAGGCCGGCATCGAGACGCCCTTCCGCATCGACCCGGGCGGGCATAACTGGGAGCTGTGGTCGGCCGAGCTCGGCCCCGCGCTCGAATGGCTCGACAGCCACCTCTCGACGTCCTGCTGACCCCAGCCGCTCCTCGTCCCGACCGCGCGAACCGGAGACACCGATGATCGACCTCCATTATTGGACGACCCCGAACGGCCATAAGGTGACGATGTTCCTGGAGGAGACCGGCCTGCCCTACCGCATCGTGCCGGTCAGGATCGGCGAGGGCGAGCAGTTCCGCCCGGAGTTCCTCGCGATCTCCCCGAACAACCGCATCCCTGCCATGGTCGACCACGAGCCGCCGGGAGGCGGCGATCCGGTCTCGCTCTTTGAATCGGGCGCGATGCTGCTCTACCTCGCCGAGAAGACCGGCCGCTTCATCCCGAGCGACGTCCGCGGACGCGCCGAGGTGCTGCAATGGCTGTTCTGGCAGATGGGGGGCCTTGGTCCGATGGCGGGCCAGAACCACCATTTCTCGCACTACGCGCCCGAGAAGATCACTTATGCGATCGAGCGCTACGTCAAGGAGACGAACCGGCTCTACGGGGTGCTCAACAAGCGCCTTGCCGACCGCGAGTTCGTCGCCGGCGCCTACTCGATTGCCGACATGGCGTCTTATCCCTGGGTCGTGCCGCATGAGCGCCAGGGCCAGAACCTCGACGACTTCCCGCATTTGAAGCGCTGGTTCGAGGCGATCAAGGCTCGCCCGGCGACGGTGCGCGCCTACCAAAAGGCGAAGGAGGTCAACCCGGCGCTCGGCGCGCCGATGTCGGACGCCGCAAAGAAAGTGCTTTTCGGCCAGACCGCTGCCGTCGTACGCTGACGCAGCCCCCGCAGAACGCAACCGAATCCTGTAAAAGGCGTTGCCATAACGGAGCTGGGCAACAGGAGAAGGGCCGGAAGGCCTCGAACGGGCACATGGCGATCGCAATACCGTCGATGCATCACGAGCCGGTGGGTTCTGCGGCAGATGTTGCGAGGACGGCTGGGCGCCTCGTCGTGGTCTCGAACCGGGTGCCGGTGCCCTCGAACGCCGGCTCGCCCAATGCCGGCGGACTTGCGGTCGCCCTCGACGCGGCGCTGAAGCAGCGCGGCGGGCTGTGGTTCGGCTGGTCCGGCGCAACCGTGAAGGGACGCGAGCCCGAGACCCAGGCGCACGCCTTCGGCAATGTCGAGTACGCCGTTTCGGATCTCTCCGAACGCGACCTCGATGATTTCTACCACGGCTTTGCCAACCGGGCGCTCTGGCCGGTGTGCCACTACCGGCTCGACCTCACCGGCTTCAATCGGCGCAACACCGCCGGCTATTTCCGCGTCAACGAGTTCTTCGCCCGGCGGCTCGCCCAGCTCATCCGGCCGGACGACGTGATCTGGATCCACGACTACCATTTCATCCCGCTCGCCTCCTATCTGCGCCAGATGGGCTTCGCCAACCGGATCGGGTTCTTCCTCCACATTCCCTGGGCGCCGCCCGATCTCGCGAGCGTGCTGCCCGCCTACGACCTCATGATGCGCGGCTTCGCGGCCTATGATCTCGTCGGCTTCCAGACGCCGCTCGACGCGGAGAATTTCGGCAACGCGGTGACCCGCGGCGGCCTTGGGCGCCTCACGGCAGACGGCTGCTACGAGGCCTTCGGCCGGCGTTTCCGGGTCGGCGTGTTCCCGATCGGGATCGACACGCCGGCGTTCCGTCAGATGGCCGAGGCGGCGGACCGCAACGCCCTCGTCCGCCGCATGGCGAAAAGCCTCGAGGGCAAGCACCTCCTCATCGGCGTCGACCGGCTCGACTACTCCAAGGGCCTCGCGCAGCGCATCGAAGCGTTCTCGTGCTTCCTCGAGAACGACGGCTCGTTCCGCAACCGCGTCACCTTCCTGCAGATCACGCCGAAATCGCGCTCCGAGGTGCCCGAGTACGCCCAGATGCAGCGCGACCTCGCGGAGCAGATCGGGCGCACCAATGGTCATTTCGGCGACGTCGATTGGACGCCGATCCGCTACATCAACAAGCCGATCGGCCACACGGCGCTTGCCGGCCTGTACCGTCTCGCGCGCGTCGGCCTCGTGACGCCGCTTCGTGACGGCATGAATCTCGTCGCGAAGGAGTATGTGGCAGCCCAGTCTAGCGAGGATCCGGGCGTGCTCGTGCTATCGCGCTTTGCCGGCGCCGCCCACGAGCTCGACGCGGCGTTGATCGTCAACCCGTACGACACCGACGCCACGGCGGCCGCAATCAGGCGCGCGCTCGAGATGCCGCTCGACGAGCGCCAGGCGCGCTGGAGCGCCATGATGGCGCAGCTGTCCGAGCACACCGTCGACCGTTGGTGCACTGACTTCCTCGCGGCACTCGTTGCCGAGGGTGGCTGCGATCGCGGCTCGCGCCGCGACGACGAAGCGGAGGCTGCGGGCGAGCGCGAGATCGGCGCCGAGATCCGCCGGCCGCGGTCGTTGCCGCTCTGGGGCGCAATCAAGAACTGAGCGCGGCAACGATCCTCCCGGCCCGGACGTTGTACAAGCCGGCCCAGCCTTCCGCTCCCGCCATTCTCGTCTACAAGGACCATGATGTTTCGGATCGACGACGGCAGCCCCGCGCCGCTCGGGGCGACCTTCGACGGAAGGGGTGTGAACTTCGCCCTGTTTTCGGCGAACGCCACCGGCGTCGAGCTCTGCCTGTTCGATCCGAAAGGCAATCGCGAGATCGAGCGGGTGGCGCTGCCGCGCCGCACCGACCAAGTCTGGCATGGGTATGTCGATGGGCTCGTCCCAGGGCAGCTCTACGGCTACCGCGTGCACGGGCCCTATGACCCGCGCCGCGGCCACCGCTTCAACCCGCACAAGCTCCTGATCGACCCTTACGCACGCCAGCTCTACGGTCGCGTGCGCTGGCACGAGGCGCTGTTCGGCTACCGCATGGCGGGCGAGCGCTCGCGCACCCCGGACCGCCGCGATAGCGCGCCGAGCATGCCGAAATGCATCGTCGAGGATCCCTCGCATCGCTGGGGTGACGACCGGCCGCCGCGCCGCCCGGCGCCCGACAGCATCGTCTACGAGGCGCATGTGAAGGGGCTGACGCAGCTCCATCCCGACGTGCCGCAGGCGATGCGCGGCACCTATGACGCGCTCGGTCACCCGGCGGTGATCGACCACCTCGTGCGGCTCGGGATCACGGCGATCGAGCTCCTGCCGATCCACGCCTTCGTCGACGACCGCTTCCTCGTCGAGAAGGGGCTGCGCAACTATTGGGGCTATTCGACGCTCGCCTATTTCGCGCCCGAGCCGCGCTATCTCGGCAACGCCGGCACCGCCGGGCTGAAAAGCGCCGTGCGCGCCCTCCACGACGCCGGCATCGAGGTGATCCTCGACGTCGTCTACAATCACACCTGCGAGGGCAACCACCTCGGGCCGACGCTGTCCTTCCGCGGCATCGACAACGCGGTTTACTACAAGCTCTCGCCCGACGACCCGCGCTTCTATTGGGACTCGACCGGCACCGGCAACACGCTGAACGTCAGCCACCTGCGGGTCCTGCAGATGGTTATGGACTCGCTGCGTCACTGGGTCGAGCATTACCATGTCGACGGTTTCCGCTTCGATCTCGCCTCGACGCTCGCCCGCGATCCGTACGATTTCGCGCCGCGCGCCGCCTTCCTGCAGGCCTGCGCGCAGGATCCGG
>JAJKJG010000011.1 GCA_021154065.1 Methylobacterium sp. | reverse complement strand
TCACGATGTCGATCCGCACCGTCGACGCGGCGCAGTTCCAGAACCGGCTGCGCAGCTTCGACTTCGACGTGACCACCGATCTCTGGGCCGAGGGGCTGTCGCCGGGAAACGAGCAGCGCGAGTTCTGGGGCTCCGCGGCCGCCGACCGGCAGGGCTCGCGCAACACCGCCGGCATCAAGGACGAGGGCGTCGACGCGCTGATCGAGAAGGTCATCTTCGCGAAGGACCGAGACGAGCTCGTCGCCGCCGTGAAGGGGCTCGACCGCGTGCTCCTCCACCACGACTACGTCGTGCCGCAATTCTACTCGGATCGAACCCTGACGGCTCGCTGGGACCGCTTCGCAAGACCGAAGCTCCTGCCCGAATACGGCGGCTCGGGCTTCCCGACGATCTGGTGGTACGATGCCGAAAAGGCCGCGAAGACCGGAGCGCCGCGATGACGGACAAGCTCAGATCCCACTCTCCCGCATGGGAGAGGGGCAGGGGTGAGGGAACACCGATGCAGGATATGGCCCGCGGCCGCGAGCGAACCCCCTCTCCCCGCTTGCGGGGAGAGGGTTGGGGTGAGGGGCCTGAGGAGTTCGCGCCCCCGGCCCCTCACCCGCTCGGCGGAGCCTGTCCTTGGGCTTGCCGAAGGCAAGACCCGAGGGGCGAGTCGGCCTCTCCCCGCTTTGCGGGGAGAGGGGTTTCGCGCCGCGCCCTTCTTGCCGGCACCGTCGCGCTTGCCGCGCTTGGCCCTCGCCGCGACGCTCTCTCAGCAACGGATGCCGAGACCGAATCGCATGGGCTCTCGACGTTCGGCGAGCTGAAATACCCCGCCGACTTCAAGCATTTCGATTACGTCAACCCGGATGCCCCTAAGGGCGGCACGCTCGCGCTCCAGATCAAGCGCGGCGCCGGCAACCAGAACTTCGATACCTTCAACACGCTCAACATCTTCGTTCTCAAGGGCGACGGCGCGGCCGGCATGGACGCGACCTTCGACAGCCTCATGGCCGGTTCCGGCGACGACCCGGACGGGCTCTACGGCCTCCTCGCCCACAAGGTGCGCTGGTCGGCCGACAAGCTCACCTACCGCTTCCTCCTGCGTCCCGAAGCGCGGTTCCACGACGGATCGCGGGTGACGGCGCGGGACGCCGCCTTCTCGATCAACATCCTGAAGACCAAGGGCCACCCGAGCTATCGCTCGGTGCTGAGCGAGGTCTTGGCGGCCGAGGCCGAGTCCGACGACGTCCTCAAGGTCCAGCTGTCGCCGAAACGCAGCCGCGACCTGCACCTCATCGTGGGCGGCAACCCGGTGTTCTCGGAGGCCTACTGGAGGGACCGCGACTTCGAGGCCTCGACGCTCGAGCCGCCGCTCGCCTCCGGCCCCTACAAAGTCGGGCGGTTCGAGCAGGGGCGCTTCATCGAGTTCGACCGCGTGCCCGATTATTGGGGCCGCGATCTGCCGGTGAACCTCGGCCAGAACAACTTCGACAAGGTGCGCTACGAGTATTTCCGCGATCGGCAGGTCGCATTCGAGGCGTTCAAGTCCGGCGTCATGAACTACCACGAGGAGTTCACCTCCCGGACCTGGGCGACCGGCTACGACTTCCCGGCCTTCCGCGAGGGCCGCGTCAAGCGCGAGGTCATCGACCGCGCCGGCGCCGTTCCGACGCAAGGCTGGTACTTCAACACCCGCCGCGAGATGTTCAAGGACCGCCGCATCCGCGAGGCGATCGGGCTCGCCTTCGATTTCGAATGGACGAACCAGAACATCATGTTCGGCCTCTACCACCGGCTGCACTCCTTCTTCGAGAACTCGGACATGAAGGCCGTGGGCCCGCCCGGCTCCGAGGAGCTGCGCCTGCTCGAGCCGTTCCGCGGCAAGGTGCCGGACGAGGTCTTCGGCGAGCCTTACGTGCCGCCGGTCTCCGACGGTTCCGGCAGCGATCGCAACCTCCTGCGACGCGCCGACGCGCTCCTGCGCGAGGCCGGCTGCAAGCGCGACGGCACCGTCCTCAAGCTGCCGGACGGCAAGCCGTTCGAGATCGAGTTCCTCGACTACCAGGCGTCGCTGCAGCCGCATACGCAGCCCTTTCAGGCGAACCTGAAGCGGCTCGGCATCGAGGCGCGCTCGCGGATCGTCGACGCGGCCCAATACCGGCGCCGCATGGAGGATTTCGACTTCGACATGGCCTCGATGGCGCTCGGCGGGGCGATGACGCCGGGCGATGCGCTCCGGATCGTGTTCTCGTCGGAGGCCGCCGCGACGCCCGGCTCGCGCAACATCGCCGGCATCGCCGATCCGGCCGTCGACGCGCTGATCGGCGAGATCACGCAAGCCGATTCGCGGGCGAAGCTCAACGTCGCGGCACGCGCGCTCGACCGGGTGCTGCGCGCCGGCCGCTACATGATCCCGATGTGGTTCCGCTCGGAGGAATACGTCGCTTATTGGGACATGTTCTCGCGGCCCGCGACGCGGCCGAAATACGCCTCCGGCGCGCCGGGGACGTGGTGGTACGATCCCGAGAAGGCGAAAGCGATCGGGAAGGCGTGAGCGGCCAATGCCCGCCTACATCGCCCGCCGCGTGCTGCTGATGATCCCGACGCTGTTCGGGATCATGCTCTTGTCCTTCATCACCGTGCAGTTCGCGCCTGGCGGGCCGGTCGAGCGCATCATCGCGCAGCTGCAGGGCATCGACTCCGGCGCGTCGGCGCGCGTCTCAGGCGGATCCGGCGACCTCGCGGGCGGCGCCGGGGCGCGACCCAAGGGACCCGGCGCCGACGCGACGTCGTCGCGCTACCGCGGCGCGCAGGGGCTCGATCCGCAGTTCATCCGCCAGCTCGAGCAGCAGTTCGGCTTCGACAAGCCGGCGCATGAGCGCTTTGCCAAGATGATATGGGACTACGCCCGCTTCGACTTCGGCAAGAGCTATTTCCGCGACGTCTCGGTGCTGCAGCTGATCCGCGAGAAGCTGCCGGTGTCGATCACGCTCGGCCTGTGGATGACCCTGCTGTCCTACGCGATCTCGATCCCGCTCGGCATCCGCAAGGCGGTGCGCGACGGCTCCGCCTTCGACATCTGGACCTCCGCCGTCGTCATCGTCGGCTACGCCATCCCGGGCTTCCTGTTCGCGATCCTGCTCATCGTGCTCTTCGCCGGCGGCTCGTTCTGGCAGCTCTTCCCGCTGCGGGGGCTATGGTCCGACAACTGGAACGAGCTCTCGCTCTGGGGCAAGATCGCCGATTACCTCTGGCACATCACCATGCCGATCGTGGCGATGGCGCTCGGCGCCTTCGCGACCTCGACGCTGTTGACCAAGAACTCCTTCCTCGACGAGATCCGCAAGCAATACGTCCTCACCGCGCGCATGAAGGGCCTCTCCGAGCGCCGGGTGCTGTACGGGCACGTCTTCCGCAACGCCATGCTGATCGTCATCGCGGGCTTTCCCGGCGCCTTCATCCACGCCTTCTTCGCCGGCTCGCTCCTGATCGAGACGATCTTCTCGCTCGACGGGCTCGGCCTGTTGTCGTTCGAGTCGATCGTCAACCGCGACTATCCGGTGGTGTTCGCGAACCTCTACATCTTCTCGCTTCTCGGGCTCCTGGTAAACCTGATCTCGGACCTGACCTACACCTGGATCGATCCGCGCATCGATTTCGAGGCGCGGGAGACGTGAGGTGAACGATCTGGCGAAGCCGCCCGAGCTCGACAACGTCCCGGTCGCCTCGCCGGCGGCGGCACCGGTCGCGCCGCCGCTGCCGCGGCAAGGCTTCATCAGGCTCTCGCCGATCAACCGGCGGCGCTGGCAGAACTTCAAGGCCAACCGGCGCGGCTACTGGGCGTTCTGGATCTTCCTCATCTTGTTCGTCTTGTGCCTGTTCGCCGAGTTCATCGCCAACGACCGGCCGATCGCCGTCCACTACAAAGGCGAGTGGCTGTTCCCGGTGTTCTTCGACTACCCGGAGGAGAAGTTCGGCGGGTTCCTCGCCAATACCGACTACCGCGATCCGGTGATCGCCAAGGAGATCGCCGAGAACGGCAAGGCGTACTGGCCGCCGGTCCGCTTCTCCCACAACACGCACAACCTCGACCTGCCGGTGCCGGCGCCGGCGCCGCCGACCTGGATGCTGAAGGACGAGCAGTGCCGCGCCATCGCCGAGCGTTCCGGCGGCACGGGCTGCCGCGACATCGAGCAGAACTGGCTCGGCACCGACGACCAGACCCGCGACGTCGTCGCGCGGCTGATCTACGGCTTCCGCATCTCGGTGCTGTTCGGGCTCATCCTCGCCGGCATCTCCTCGCTGATTGGCGTGGCGGCGGGGGCGGTGCAGGGCTATTTCGGCGGCTGGACCGATCTCCTGTTCCAGCGTGTCATCGAGATCTGGACCTCGATCCCCTCGCTTTATGTGCTCATCATCATCTCGGCCGTGATCACGCCGAGCTTCTGGGTGCTGCTCGGCATCCTGCTCCTGTTCTCATGGGTCGCGCTCGTCGGGGTGGTGCGGGCGGAGTTCCTGCGCGGCCGCAACTTCGAATACGTCCGCGCCGCGAAGGCGCTCGGCCTGACCGACGCGACGATCATGTTCAAGCACCTGTTGCCGAACGCGATGGTCGCGACCCTCACCTTCCTGCCGTTCATCCTCAATGGCTCGATCACGACGTTGACCTCGCTCGACTTCCTCGGCTTCGGCCTGCCGCCCGGCTCCCCCTCGCTCGGCGAGCTCCTGGCGCAAGGCAAGGCCAACCTCCAGGCCCCCTGGCTCGGCCTTTCCGGCTTTTTCGTCATCGCCTTCATGCTGTCGCTCCTGATCTTCATTGGGGAAGCGGTCAGGGATGCGTTCGACCCGCGAAAGACATTCGGGTAAGGTGTGCTAAAGGAATTTGGAGCTGACGATGGCGATCGTTCGGGAGCGTTATCCTGTGTCGAATCTGCCGGACGACATCCGAGAGGAGCTCGGTCCGGTGAAGTCCGTTAGGCTGATCATAGAGCCGAACGACGAACCGCAGCGCTCGTTATCTGAGATATTGGAAGAAGCGCGCCGTTTGCGCGCTGAAGGAAAAATCAAACCAGTTACCTCAGAAGAGGCTGTCGCGCGAATTAGGGCGTTGCGCGACGAGTGGGACACGTGAGACTTGGTACTCCGACATCCGCCTATCTGGATGCGAACGTGGTCATCCAGTTTATTGAAGGTGATAATCAGAAGCTTCTGTTTCTTATTGAGAACGCGGCATCAGAGCTCATGCGTCTGTACACCAGCGAGTTAACCCTTTCTGAAGTGCTGGTTGGCCCGCTAAAATCTGGTAATATTAGACTAGCCAGAATTTACGACGAGTTCCTGACTTCGGATGAGATTCTGGAGGTCGTTCCCATTGATCGAGCGATTCTGCGCCATAGCGCCGAAATCCGTGCCCGTCTTGGTAACAAGACACCCGACGCGATTCATGTAGCCACGGCACTTAAGTGTGAGTGCACGGTTTTAGTCTCATCCGATGAGCGGATGAGAGTTCCAGCATCGCTAAAGCGGATCGACATCACTCAGGTTGACAACCCGGACGCTCGGCCGTGAGCGAACCTCTCCTCTCCGTCCGCGACCTCTCCGTCGCCTTCCGGCAGGGCGGGCGGGACACGCTCGCGGTCGACCGCATCTCCTTCGATGTCGCGCCGCGGGAAACGGTGGCGATCGTCGGCGAGTCCGGGTCGGGGAAGTCGGTGTCGGCTCTCTCGGTCCTGAAGCTCCTGCCCTATCCGGCGGCGCACCACCCCTCGGGCAGCATTCTCTTCAAGGGCCGCGACCTGATGCGCGCCTCCGAGAACGAGATGCGGCGGGTGCGGGGCGACGACATCACCATGGTGTTCCAGGAGCCGATGAGTTCGCTCAACCCGCTGCACACGATCGAGCGACAGGTCGGCGAGATCGTGAGGCTGCACCGTGGGCTGTCGGAGCGGGCGGCGCGCGAGCGCACGCTCGAGATGCTCGACCTCGTCGGCCTGCGCGATGCAGCGCGCCGCCTCGACGCCTATCCGCACCAGCTCTCGGGCGGGCAGCGCCAGCGCGTCATGATCGCGATGGCGCTCGCGAACGAGCCCGACCTGTTCATCGCCGACGAGCCGACGACGGCGCTCGACGTCACCGTCCAGGCGCAGATCCTGAAGCTCCTCGCCGAAATGAAAGCGCGCCTCGGCATGGCGATGCTGTTCATCACCCACGACCTCGGCATCGTCCGCAAGATCGCCGACCGGGTCTGCGTCATGACGCAAGGCAAGATCGTCGAGCAGGGTCCGGTTGCCGAGGTGTTCGAGCGCCCGCGCCATGCCTACACGCAAAGGCTGCTCGCCGCCGAGCCTAAGGGCCGGCCGGAACCGGTGCCCTCGAGCGCGCCGATCATCGTCGACGCCGGCCCGATCCGGGTCTGGTTCCCGATCCGGCGCGGCTTCCTGAAGCGCACCGTCGGCTACGTCAAGGCGGTCGACGACGTGTCGATCGCGGTCCGCGAGGGCGAGACCGTCGGCGTCGTCGGCGAGTCGGGGTCGGGAAAGACCACGCTCGGCCTTGCCGTCCTGCGCCTCGTCTCCTCGATCGGCCCGATCGTTTTCCTCGGCAAACGGCTCGACGATCTCCGCGCCAAGGCGCTGCGGCCGATGCGCAAGAACATGCAGGTCGTGTTCCAGGACCCTTATGGCTCGCTGTCGCCGCGGCTCTCCGTCGCCGAGATCGTCGAGGAGGGGCTGCTGGTGCAGAAACGCGGGCTCGGGCTTCGCGAGCGGCGCGCGATCGTCGCGCAGGCGCTCGCCGATGTCGGCGTCGACCCGGCGACGATGGACCGCTACCCGCACGAGTTCTCCGGCGGCCAGCGCCAGCGCATCGCCATCGCCCGCGCCATCGCGCTCGAGCCGCAGTTCATCGTCCTCGACGAGCCGACTTCGGCGCTCGACATGTCGGTGCAGGCGCAGATCGTCGAGCTGCTGCGCGACCTGCAGCGGCGCAAGAAGCTCGCCTACATGTTCATCAGCCACGACCTCAAGGTGGTGCGGGCGCTCGCGAACCATGTCGTCGTGATGCAGGACGGCAAGGTCGTCGAGGAAGGCTCGGCCGAACGCCTCTTCGCCGAGCCGCAGACCGACTACACCCGGGCCCTCTTCGCCGCGGCGTTCAAGCTCGAGATCGCCGACGCCGGCGTGGTGCGGGAGTAGCGGCCTCTGCTCACCCCTGATTGCGGGTGAGAGGAGGTTCGCCCAACCGCCTGCAGCGCTCTTGCTCCCGTTCTCGCCCCGTTGTCCTATGGCGCCGCGGAGGATCGTCATGACGCAGCTGCTGTTTCGTAACTTCAAGATGCTCGAGCCCGAGGTCAGCGAGCTTCAGGACGGGTTCGAGCTCCTCGTCGAGGGCGACACGATCCGCGAGAGCTCGGACAAGCCGATCAAGGCGAAGAACGCCGACGTCGTCGACTGCGGCGGGCGCACGCTCATGCCGGGCCTCATCGACAGCCACGTGCACGTGTTCCTCTCCGAGGTGAACATCCG
>JAJKJG010000010.1 GCA_021154065.1 Methylobacterium sp. | reverse complement strand
CTTCGGAACGGAGGCCGGTGCTGGGCCCCATTTGACGTCGTTCGGGGTCAGGACCGCGTGCGCGTCCATGGCCGACGCCGGGGTGAGTCCGGCGAGCCCCGACAACAGCGCGGCGCTCATCAGGGCTGACGAGATGGTCTTCATCGACAATCCTCCCAAGGCAGTCCCCAACCCCGCTCGAGCATAGCACGCGCGGCGTCGGCGGCGAACCATCCAGGAGGCGCGAACGGCGCTCGGTTCGCGCCGCCGCGCGTCACTCCTTCGCTTGCAGCGCCGCCGTCGCGCGGGCCATGAGGCCGGCGAAGGCGTTGAAGAAGGTCGAGAGCTCGGCCGTGACACGCTCGCGCGGCTCGCCCTCGAGCGCCGCATGGTCGGGAAGCGTCGACAGGCGCTGGAGGGCGGGAAGCGCGTCGTTGAGGGCCGAGGCCACCGCCGCGAGCTTCTCGTCCGCCGCCTTGGCTCGCTGGATGCCGTAGCTGAACAGCGCCGCGGCGACGTCGGACAGCTCGAAGGCGCCGTCCTCGCCCGGCCGCAGCACCGCGCTCGATTCGAGCGCCTCAAGGAGCTCGGGCGACAGGCCGAAAGCCTTGCAGACGCCTTCGCGGGTCATCTTGAGCTCGGTGACGTTCGGTCCGATGGCGCGCTCCCGCGGTGATGCGCCCCGAGCATGGCACAGCTCGAAAGGGCGGGCGAGCCCGCGGCGGTGCCGTGGAAGGATTGCAAGCCGTGGAAGGATTTCCACGGCGTCGTTCCAACACGCGTGCATGATCGTTCCACAGCCATCCATCGCATTGGCTGATGAAGGCGTCTCATCGCGGCGCGTGATGATTACGCGTCTTCCGATCGATCAGGCGAATGACGCAAGCGCAAAAAAAGGCCGCCCTCGCGGACGGCCTTTTTCATTTGCGGCGGAGAGGGACGATCAGCGTCCGGGAGCCCAGGCCGTGCGGAGCGGCTTTGCGGCCTCGGCGGCAAGGCGTCCGGCGGTCTCGGCGATGTCCTTCCACTGCGCCGAGGTCGTCTCGTAGACCTCGCGCAGCCCATGGGTCTGGACCCGGATGGCCTCCGAGAACGTGCCGGCCGAGAGCGTCGAGCGCCAGAGGTCGAGCGTGGCGTCGCTCTGCGCCCGCACCAGGTCGATGACCTTGCCGTTGAGCTCGACGAAGGCGCGCGTCGTCGCCGTCGTGCTGTCGGTGACCGCCTGGCGAAGGCTCTCGCCGTTCTCGCGGGCGCGCGAGTAGGAGGCACGCGCCTGATCGGCGCCGGCCTCGAACGCGCTCGCGAAGGGCGCGACCGCCGCGACCGGATTGAACGCCAGGACGGCGGCTTGCGTCGCGAGCTTCGCCACCGGCTCGACGCTCGCCGGGGTCGGCGCCGACGCGGTCACGAGCTTCTCGACCGCCTTCGGCGCCGCGGTTGCGACCGCGGCAACCGGCGCGATCGCCTCGGCGGCCTTCTTCGCCACGCTTGCCGGAGCGCTCGGCGCGGCGGCTTTGCGCGCGTCGCGCTTCGTCGCCGCCGGAACCGCCCGCTTTGCCCTCTTCGCCGGCGCTTTCGCGCCGGAGCCGCTCTTTCGCTTGCCGCTCTTCATCATCGTCTCCGTCAGTTGATGTTAGGCCTTGGGCTTCGTGCCGCCGGCCTGATTCATGGTCGACTGCGCCAGCGAGCCGAACTCCTTCATCTGCGCCTGCAGGGCCGCGAACTGCGTCCGGGCGAACTCGGCCTGGATCTGCATCGCCTCCTGCATGTCCTTCGCCCGGACGAGCTTCTGGGCGAGCTCGAAGGCGGCCCCGATGCTCTGCTCGGCATAGGAGAAGCTCTTGCGCGTCGCCTCCTTGCTGCTCGCCTGGACGCTCGTCGCTGAGCTCTCCAGCGTGTCGGCGGTCTTTCGCGCCGCTCCGAGGAAGCCGTCGACGGCCTTGCGGGCCTGCTCGACGCTCTTTTCGGCGAACTCGCGCATCTCCGGGGGGACGTCGTAGGCGACCTTCGGGGTTTCCATCCTGCTCTCCTGTGCGGCGTCGGCCGGACGCGCCTTTGCTGCATCGCAATATAGTGATTGTGCGATGCAAAATCAACGGGGGCTGGCCGAGCCCCACCTCATCTGGGGCCGATGCGCGCCCGGCGCAAATGATCTACACCAAATATTAACCCGCCCGCCGCCGCTCGGAGTCCCGCCCATTTTGAACCCGCCGCCGAACCAGGCTCTGCAATCGGAGCTCGCCGCCCTCGCTGCCGACCCCGCGCTTTCGCGCTTCGTCGAGCCCGACGGCGCGCTTCTCGTCGTCGGCGCAGACGGCGAGCGGCTCTTGTGGGCCTCGCCCGGCGCTGGGCGCCTCCGCGAGGCGCTGGCAGATGGGGACGGCCGGCTCCTTGGTATGCATCCGTTGAGTGAGCGCGCGCGGGCGCTCGCCGGCGGCCTCGCTCCTTTCGCCGGGCTTCGTCTCGAGCGCATCCGCCTCGGCTCGAGTCTCTTGGCGCCGCTCGTCACCTGCGGCTTTCGCCAGGTCGGCTTGTCCTCGGGCGACTGGGTGCTGGCCATCGCCGTCCCGGGTCCGATCGAGGCGATCGCCGCGCCGCGGGACGCGGCCGCTCCCGTCGCGCCCGACGGTGGGGTGCCGGACCCGGAGCCTGAAGCCGCCGCGGCCGCCGCGCCCGACACACCTGCGGCGGAGAAGCGACCGCGCGCCCGCGGCACGGTCCGATTCCTCTGGCAGGCCGATGCCGAGGGGCGGTTCAGCGGGGTTTCCGAAGGTCTCGCGGCGGTCGTGGGGGACGCTGGAGCGGACCTCATCGGCCGGCGCTGGGATGAGCTTGGCGATCTCGTCGACGATCCGTCGGGCCTCGTGTCGCAGGCCTTCGCCAGGTGCGAGACCTGGACCGGCCGGGTGGTGGAATGGCGGATCGGCGACACCGGAGCCGTCGTCCCGGTCGACCTCGCCGGCATGCCGGTCATCGGGCAAGGCGGCCAGCTCCTCGGCTTTCGCGGCTTCGGGCTGTGCCGGACCGGAGAGATCCGCGATCGCCGGGCGTCCGGTCCTCAGGCCGGGCCGGCCGACGTCCGCCATTCCGAGCTCCTACAACCCGCCGAAAAACCGTCCGAGACGGCAGCACGCCTGTCGAGCGCGGAGCGCAACGCCTTCCGCGAGATCGCGCGCGCGCTCGGCGCCCGCTTCGCCGACGAGGACCAGCCGGACGACCCTCGCCGCGCCGGCATCGCGCCGGAACGCCCGTCGGTAGTCGCACCCTTGCGGCCGGCGCCGCAGGGCGAGGCCGACGTGGCCCGCATCCTCGACCGCCTGCCGGTCGGCATTCTCGTCCATCGCGGCGACGAGCCGCTTTTCCTCAACCGCGTTCTCCTCGATCTCGTCGACTACGACGACGTCGGACAGCTCGCCGCGGAGGGCGGCGTGCCACGCCTGTTTCGCGGCCGAATGGGTTCGCCGGCGCGATTTGAGAGCATGGCGCCGCTGGCGCTCACGAGCCGCGGCAATGAAAGCATCGCAGTCGATGTCCGGCTGACGACGGTGCAGTGGGATGGGCTGCCGGCGAGCCTCATGGTCGTCACCAGGGCGGCGGCGGCCGAGCAGGGCCAGCGGCTGCGCGCGCTCGAGCTCGACCTGCGGGCCCGCGAGGGCAGGCTGCGGGAGCTTTCCTCGATCCTCGATACCGCGACCGACGGCGTCATCGTCCTCGACCACGCCGGCCGCATCCTGTCGCTCAACCGTTCCGCCGAGGCGCTGTTCGGCTACGATCAGAACGAGGTCGCGGGCGAGCGCTTCGTCGTCCTCCTCGCGCCCGAGAGCCACGGCGCCGCGCTCGACTACCTCGAAGGCCTGCGGGCCGACGGCGTCGCGAGCCTCCTCAACGACGGCCGCGAGGTCCTCGGCCGGGTGCGGCAGGGGGGCATCATTCCGCTGTTCATGACCGTCGGCCGGGTCAGCGAGGGGCCGGAGCGGAAGTTCTGCGCCGTCCTGCGCGACATCACCGCGTTCAAGAAGACCGAAGGCGAGCTGCTGTCGTCCAAGCGCGCCGCCGAGGAGGCGAGCGCGCAGAAGTCGGAGTTTCTCGCCAAGGTCAGCCACGAGATCCGCACGCCGCTCAACGCCATCATCGGCTTTGCCGAGGTGATGCTCGAGGAGCGCTTCGGGCCGATCGGCAACGAGCGCTACAAGGACTACCTGCGCGACATCCATGCCTCCGGCGGCCACGTCATCAGCCTCGTCAACGATCTCCTCGACCTCGCCAAGGTCGAGGCCGGGCGGCTGGAGCTTGCCTTCACGAGCGTCAACCTCAACGAGCTCGTCGCGAACGGCGTCACGCTGATGCAGCCGCAGGCGGCCCGCGAGCGGATCGTCATGCGCTCGAGCCTCGCCCAGAAGCTGCCCGCGGTCGTCGCCGACGAGCGTTCGGTGACGCAGATCATCCTGAACGTCGTCGCCAACGCGATCCGCTACACCGAAGCCGGCGGCCAGGTGATCGTCTCGACCGCGGTGACGGAGCGCGGCGAGGTCGTGATCCGGGTGCGCGACACCGGGCTCGGCATGACGCCCGAAGAGGTCGAGGCGGCAATGCAGCCCTTCCGCCAGCTCGCCACATCCCGCCGCGGCGGCGGCACCGGCCTCGGCCTGCCGCTGACGAAGGCTCTCGTCGAGGCGAACCGGGGCGCGTTGAAGATCACGAGCGCCCGCGACGAGGGCACCCTCGTCGAGGTGCTGTTCCCGCCGACCCGGGTGCTGGCGGACTGAAACTCAGTCGGTGAGCATGGCCTCGCTCGAAAACTGGGGCAGCGGCGCCGCCATGTTGAAGCCGGTCACGTCGGCTTTCGCCGTCGTCGAGCCGGAGAACTTCACCTGGTCGGCGACGATCGGCATCAGCTGCGACTGCTGCCCGAAGCCGCTGCCGCCGTTGACGCTGAGCTCTTGCGCGGCGGTGTAGATCGCACCGACGAGCTTCGTGCTGGCGCCGCCGTTGAGCGTGTTCGTCGCGCCGACATTCGCCAGGCGATCCTGGAACACGAGGACGCCGCCATAGACGCCGCTCGTCGGAGCGGTGAGCGTCACCGCGCCGCCGCCATTGATCGAGAAGCCGGCACCGCTGCCCGTCAGGTAGAACGTCACGCCTGAGCCCGACACCGCCGCCTGGCTGTTGATCGTCAAGGCGCCCTTGATCACGTAGACGCCGGCCTGCAGCATCGCCTCGCCCTTGATCGTCAGGCCGCCGCAATAGATTCCGGGCGCGAGCGTCTTCTGGTCGTTGGGCTGAACCTGGACGAGGTTGGGGTAGGTGCATCCGGTCGTGACCGGCGCCGGCAGGCTCTGGAACGGGTCGTCGATCTGACGGCAGTTCAGCCGCGGCTCGGGGGTGATGGTCCGCGACGTGCTGACGCCGCCGGCGCTGCAGAAACCGGCCGCGGTCACGGAGCCGGAGCCCGAGATCGAGAGGCCGCTCGGGCTGCGCGAATTGCTGTGCACGCTGCAGCCGACGGCCATGAAATCCGCGCTGCCGCTGAACGTGATCGCACCGTTGACGGTCTTGTTGAGCGCGAGCACGCAGGCCGGCGGTCCCGAGGTCGCCCGCGCCGCCGTCGATCGGACGCTCAGGCCGATCTCGGAAACCTGCATGATGCTCATCAGTGTCGTCTTGACCCGCGCATCGGCGACGACCGTCACCTTGTCGCCGGCGACGCTCGCCGAAACCGCCGCGCCGCTGGTATCGTTCGCCTTGAAAAGCGACTGGGCGAGGGCGATCCGCTGCGCGTCGCTGCTGACGCTGTTGGCGGTCGCGGCACCGAGCGCCGCCATGTCGGTGGCGGCCTGAAGCTTCTGCCGCGTGGTGGTCGCCCGGGTATAATCGAGAGCGCCGCCCGCCATTCCGACAACCGGAAGAAGGCTCAGCGCGAAGACCATCCCGACATTGCCGTGGTCGGAATTCCGGAAGCGTTGCAACATGGCGGCGTGTCCACTTCGCTCGGGAGCTCGATGCCGCCAAAGCTAGCGTCGCGCCTGTTTCGAAGCCGTGTGGGCAATCGGCTCAAATTAACAAGGAGTTACGGCAAAAAAGACGGGCGAATTTGTCCGCCTGGCGGAGACGCGCCATCCCGCATGCGGCCCGACGAGCCCGTCGTCCGCCTGGTTTGCGTGCTCCGCCGCCTGTCCGTACCCTGATCCCGGCGCTCAGGAGCCAGCATTGCACTTCTCCCTCACCGAAGAAGAAGAGATGATCCGCGAGACCGCGCGGCGGATCGCGGCGGAGCGGCTCGCGCCGATCGCCGAGAAGCTCGATCGCGGCGAGGGGCGCGACGAGCTTCTCGCGAACCTCAAGCTTCTCGCCGAGAACGGCTTCATGGCGCTCAACGTCAAGGCCGCCTACGGCGGCACCGAAGCCGGCTCGGTCGCCTTCGCGCTCGCGGTCGAGGAGATCGGCTACGCCTGCGCCGCGACCGGCGTCGCGACCTCGGTCACGAACATGGTCGGCGAGGTCATCCAGGCGGTCGGGTCCGAGGCGCAGCGGCGGGCCTACCTGCCGCGGCTCGCGGATGGGACCTATGCGGCGGGCGCCTTCTGCCTGACCGAGAGCGGCGCCGGCTCCGATCCGGCCGGCATGACGACGCGCGCCCGGCGCGATGGCGGGGCTTGGGTGATCGACGGCGAGAAGCTCTATATCTCGAGCGCCGAGTTCGCCGGGCTGTTCGTCGTCTGGGCGGTCACGGATGCTGGCGCGCCGAAGGGCAAGGGCATCTCGGTGTTCCTCGTCGAGCGCGATGCGCCTGGGCTCGTCATCGGCAAGGCCGAGCGCAAGATGGGCCAGGCGGGCTCGCCGACGAACGTCGTCAGCCTCGAGGGCTGCCGAGTGCCGGCCGAGGCCTTGATGGGCCGCGAGAACGACGGCTTCCGCGTCGCCGTCGGCGAGCTTGCCGGCGGGCGCATCGGCGTCGCGGCGCTGTCCCTCGGCATCGCCCGCGCCGCCATGGATGCGGCGAAGGCCCATGTGAAGGAACGCCGGCAGTTCGGCCAGGCGGTGGCCGAGTTCCAGGGCATCCAGTGGATGATCGCCGACCGCGAGGTCGATCTCGAGGCGGCGCGGCTCCTGATCCTGCAGGCAGCGCATCTCAAGGACCAGGGGCAGCCCTTCGCCAAGGCGGCTTCGATGGCGAAGCTCTTCGCCTCAGAGGCGGCGCACCGCGCGACCGACACGGCGATCCAGCTCCACGGCGGCGCTGGCTACATCAGCGACTACGCGGTCGAGCGCCACGCCCGCGACGCCCGCATCACCCGCATCTACGAGGGCACGTCCGAGATCCAGCGGCTGATCATCGCGCGGGAAACGCTGCGCCAGTAGGGCAGGTTCCCCCGGCGCGCCTACGCCT
>JAJKJG010000009.1 GCA_021154065.1 Methylobacterium sp. | reverse complement strand
TCGCGCACAAGCGTTCTGACCTCGTTGTTCGCGCCGTCGGCGTTCATGATGTAGGTCTCGCCCTGGTCGGGGAAGAGCTCCATGTCCCAAGTCGAGCCGTTGGCGAGCGTCGCCTTCTCGACGAAGAACTCCTTCACGAAGCTGCCGTCCTTGCGGAACACCTGGATGCGGTCGTTCGCCCGGTCGCAGACGTAGACGAGCCCGTCCTGCGCGATGCGCACGCAATGCACCGGGTTCGAGAACTGCTGCGCCGGCGCGGCCGACGGGGAGTAGGGCGGCAGCTTGTCGTCCGTCGGCGGCTTGCCGTAGGCGCCCCACTGGCGCTTGAAGGCGCCGGTGTCGGCGTCGAAGACGATGACGCGGTGGTTGTAATAGCCGTCGGCGACGTAGACCTCGTTCGTCGCCGGGTCGACGACCATGTGGGCCGGGCGCCCGAGCCGCGTCGTGTCGGTGCTGTTCGTCTGCGGGCCGGGCTTGCCGATCTGCAGCACGAACTTGCCGTCGCGGGTGAACTTCAGGATGTGGCCGTCCTGATCGCCGTTCGCCGCGAGCCAGACGAAGCCCTTGTGGTCGATGTGGATGCCGTGCTCGTTCTGCGGCCAGTCGTAGCCCTGGCCCGGGCCGCCCCAGGCCTTGACGAGATTGCCCTCGGCATCGAACTCGAGCACCGAGGGGGCGGGCTTGCAGCACTTCGTGCGCGGCGGGTTGAAGGTCGCGGCCTTCTCGTCGTCGGTCAGCGTCTTCGGCCGCTGCACGACCCAGACGTGGTCCTGCGCGTCGACGGCGACGCCCGCTGCCTGGCCCATGATCCAGCCGTTCGGGAGCGGCTTCGGCCAGGCGGCGTCGACCTGGAATTTCGGGACTTCGCCGGCTTCGACGGCGGTCGCGAGGCAAAGGGCTGACAGGGCGACGATGGCTTTCATGGCGTTTCCTCCCGCTCCGACTATGCCCCGGCGACGCGCCGCGAGGCGATTGAAATCCGCGCGAGCGGAAGCGTTGGGGCGTGCGCCGTCGTTCTCGCGGCCGGAGCGGCTCGAGGCATGGCGGCGTCGTCCAGGCTTGCCCTCGGGCGAGCCCCGAGGGGGAGCGCGGGGCGCGATCGGTTCCCCGCGCGTCCGGCGGGTCGCGCGAAGGAGGTAAGGAAGGAGGGCCGGACCGCCGAACGTCGGGTCCGACGCGCCCCGCGCGCGACGCCTTGATCCCTGGCCCCGCGCTTCGGCGCTGCGGACTGTTCGTCCCGACGCCTTAAGCGCTTGCGCGCAGCCCCGGCATCGCAGCCGGGACGGGCGAGGCCGCCGCCCAAGCCGGGTGACGCGCCTTTTCGCGTCAGGATCCGACCGGCGGAGAACCCTGGACACCGCTCTGCGTGAGCGGGCCTGACGCCGCATCCCACCCCAACTTCAAGAACGCCTCCGGAAGCGCCCCTCTGGATGGGATGCACGGTGTATAGTCCTATAGCAATTGAGTGTCAACCGAATAATTTCCCGCCCGTTCGGGAGACTTCTGCGAGATGAGTTCGGCGCCACTTCGCGGCAGCTTGCTGCGCTGGGTCCCGGGTCGCATTCCGCTTGCGCTGCATGCGCCCGGGAAAGCGGTGGAGGGATTGGCGCGAACCCCTCAACAGCTCTTTCCCGGAAGCCTGGAACGGAGCGAAGCGCAGTGGAAGGCTATCCGGGACCCAGCGCAAGACTCGCGAAGCGCCGCCTATTCTTCCTTTCGGAGCGGTCTCCCTGCGAGGAGAGCCGACTCCGGGCGCGGAGCGGGGGTCGCCGGCCAGGGCCGCTGCGGGGCGCGGATCGCCTCGAAGGCATGCGCCAGCCGCAGGACGCCGAGATCGTCGAAGCGGCGGCCGATGATCTGCAGCCCGATCGGCAGCCCCTCCGCCGTGTAGCCGGCGTTGACCGAGGCCGCCGGCTGCTCCGAGAAGTTGAACGGCACCGTGAAGGCGATGTGCTCGAACGGGCGCGCCGGGTCGTCGAGCGGCGAGGCGAGCTCGGCCGGGAAGGCCGGCACCGGGGCGACCGGCGAGAGCACGTAATCGAACCGCTTCGTCGCCGCGATGGCCGCGGTCTTGATCGCGAGCATCTGGCTCATGCCGTCGTAGACCTTGCGTCCCGAGAGCCGGCTTCCGCCCTCGGCCCAGGCCCGGATGTAGGGCAGGACCTTGTCCTGCCGCTCGGGCGGAAGCGCCCCGATGTCGGCCCAGGCGCGCTGGCGCCAGAAGCGGTCGAGGCCGGTCATCATGGCCCGGGTCAGGAAGGGCTCGACGACGCCGATCCGGACGCCGCGGTTCTCGAAGCGCTTCGCGGCCCGGTGGACCGCCGCCTCGACCTCCTCCTCGACCGCCATGCCGAGGCCGGCGTCGAGGAGAAGGCCGATGCGCAGCCCCCGCATGGGCTTTCGCATGTCGAGATCGAGCCAGGGGATGTCCTGCGGCGGCAGGTTCATGGTGTCGCGATCGTCGGGCTTCGACAGCTCGCGCATCATCAGCGCCGCGTCGGCGACGGTGCGGGTCATCGGCCCGGCGACGCGGCCCCAATAGGGCGGATCGATCGGCACGCGGCCGAGGCTCGGCTTCAGCCCGAAGATGCCGCACCAGCCGGCCGGCAGCCGGATCGAGCCGCCGATGTCGGTCCCGATGTGGAGCGGCCCGTAGCCGGCCGCCGCCGCCGCGCCGGCGCCGGCCGAGGAGCCGCCAGGGTTCTTCGTCAGGTCCCACGGGTTTCGGGCGAGCGGATGGAAGCTCGACAGCCCGGAGGACAGCATGCCGTAATCCGGCATCGTCGTCTTGGCGAAGATGATCGCGCCGGCCTCGCGCATCCGCGCCGCCGGCGGCGCGTCCTCGGCCGCCGGCTCGAGCGTCCGGGCCGCGGTCCCGAGCGGCACCGGCGTGCCTCTGGTAGCGATGTTCTCCTTGATCGTGACCGGGACGCCGTCGAGCGGCAGGGCCTGGCCTTTCGCCCAGCGCCGGGCCGATGCCGCCGCGTCCGCCAAGGCGCCCTCGGCATCGAGCGCGTAGAGGGCGTGGATCTCGGGCTCGCGGCGCGCCACCCGGTCGAGCACGGCGCGCATCGTCTCGACCGGCGAGAGGCGCTTTGCCGCGTAGGCGGCAAGGAGCGCGACGGCGGAGAGATCCGCTGGATCGTCCGCCGCCGCCGGGGTCGTGGCGGCGGCGAGCTTCGCGAGAGCTTGTGGCACGGCATCCCCCGGGCATCGGCCTGCCGCGATGATGCCACTCGCGGCAGAGCCGCGCCAGCCGGGCTCAGCAGCCGCGGCAGACGCTGCCCATGATGGCGCCGGCCTTGCTCTCGGCACGCTGCTGCGTCGGCGTCGGCGGCACCGCCTTCGCTGGCGGCGCCGTGCGGCCGGCCGCCTCCCGGACGGCGCCTTTTCGCGCCGGCGCGCGCTTCGCGCTGCGCTGGCGGCGCTCCTTGCGGATGACGGCCGGCGCGAAGCTCTGCCGGCGGGCGATCGTCGGCGCGCCGCCCTGGGCCGGGACCGAAGTCGCGCGCAGGTCCGAGGCGGCGGCCGCCGGATTGGTGGCGCTCGGGTTTCGGATGTCGGACGCGGCGGCGGCCGGGTTCGTCGAGCTTGGGCTGCGGAAGTCGGAGGCCGCAGCGCTCGGATTCGCCGCCGTGCCTTGGGCTGCGGCAACCGACGGGCCAAGCGCCAGGACCGCCGCCACAAAGAGCCGCCGCGCATCGCGATACATGGCCATGTCCCTCGCGGCGCCGACCGTCGCGCCGTGTGATCAACGTACGATGTCGTCGCCGGTTCGGCCCGGCCGTGAACGTCGCCTCAGCTCGCCGAGCTGCCGAGGAAACGCCGGATCAGGAGATGCGCCATGGCGCGCGGGTCGTCCCGGTCGACGACCGCGAGCTTGCCCGAGCGCGAGAGCGAGGCGAGCCCGTGCAGCGACGCCCAAAGCGTCGCGACGGCGCGGCGGCGCTCGTCCTCGTCGGCGACGAGCGGCTTCAGCACCTCGTCGACGACGTTCGTCGTCGCCGCGAGCGCCTTCTCGTACCAGTCCGGGAAATCGCTGCCCGGCGGCAGCACATGCTCGAGGATGACGCCCCACAGGCGCGGCTGGCGGGCGACGAAATCGAGGTAGCCGTCGGCGACCGCGAGCGCGTTCTCGATCGGCGGCCGGCCCGGGTCGACGACGCGCACGAGCGCGGCGCGCAAACGCGCCAGGGTGCGGGCGTTGACCCGCAGCACGACCGCGTCGAGATCGCCGACGGCGTTGTAGATCGACCCCGCCGCATAGCCGATCTCGGCCGCGATGCGCCGCATGGCGATGCCGCGCAGGCCCTCGCGCCGGGCGAGCGTCTCGGCCGCCCCGACGACGAGCTCGGCGAGCTCTTCCCGCGAATGGTCGGTCCGACGCGCCATGGCCCCTCCTCCGACCAGTGTTTAAGCCGATTCTGAGCGGCATTCAAAATTCCTCTTGAACACTGTTCAGAATCGTGCGATACGAATTGAACGACGTTCACAATCCGATCTGCGGAGGATGACATGCTGCGCACGGTGGATTTGCTGACCCGCACGCGTCAGTTATGCCTGATGGCCGATTCCCCTGCCGCCGCGAAGGAACGCCCCGTGTCCGACTCGCTGATGACCTCGCGCCGCTTCGCGCCGCTGTTCTGGTGCCAGTTCTTTTCCGCCTTCAACGACAACTTCCTCAAGAACGCGCTCGTCTTTCTGATCCTGTTCAAGGTCGCGGGCTCGAACGCCGAGGCGCTGGTGACGCTCGCCGGCGCGGTGTTCATCGGCCCGTTCTTCCTCCTCTCCGGCATCGGTGGCGAGCTTGCCGACCGCTACGACATGGCGGTCCTCGCCCGGCGCCTGAAGCTTGCCGAGATCGGCGCCGCCGGCCTTGCTGTCGTCGGGTTCTGGCTGCACTCGCTGCCGGTGCTGTTTGCGGCGCTGTTTTCCTTCGGCACCATCGCGGCCCTGTTCGGCCCGATCAAGTACGGCATCCTGCCGGTGCACCTGCGCCGCGCCGAGCTCCCCGCCGGCAACGCCCTCGTCGAGGCCGCGACGTTCCTCGCGATCCTCCTCGGCACCGTCGCGGGCGGCTATGCGGCGCGCGGCGGCGGCGATCCGGCCTCCTTCGGCGGCCTCGTGATCGGCTTTGCGGTGCTGTGCTGGGCAGCGAGCCTCCTCATCCCGAGGACCGGCGAGGCGGCGCCCGATCTTCGCGTCGACCTCAACATCCTGCGCTCGACCGGCGCGCTGCTGCGCGACCTCTGGGCCGATGCGCGGCTGTGGCGCGGCGGCGTCATCGTGTCCTGGTTCTGGCTCGTCGGCGCGGTGACGCTGTCGATCCTGCCGCCGCTGGTCAAGAACCGGCTCGACGCCACCGAGGAGGTCGTGACCGTGCTGCTGGCCGTGTTCTCGGTCGGCATCGCCGTCGGCTCGGGCCTCGCCTCATGGCTCGCGAGCGGACGCATCGTGCTCTTGCCGACGGCCATCGGCGCGCTCCTCATGGGCGCCTTCGGGCTCGACCTCGCCTACGCGGTCTACCATGCCGCGCCCTCGATGCCGCCGGTCGGCGCGCGGGCCTTCTTCGCCAGGTCCGACGGCTTGCGCATCGCGATCGACTTCGCCGGGCTCGCGATCTCCGGCGGCCTGTTCATCGTGCCGTCCTTCGCGGCGGTTCAGGCCTGGGCCGGGGCGGACCGCCGCGCCCGCGTCATCGCTGCCGTCAACGTGCTCTCGGCGGCCTTCATGGTGGCCGGCGCGCTCGTCACCGCCGGGCTGCAGAAGATGGGCGTGACGCTGCCGACCATCGTCGCGGCGCTCGGCGTCGCAAACGTCGCGGCCGGCCTGATCATCTTCCGGACGCTGCCGACGAGCCCGTTCCGCGATTTCCTCTCGATCCTCTTCCGGGCCTTCTACCGGCTCGAGGTGAGGGGGCTCGAGAACGTCGCCAAGGCCGGCCCGAACGCGATCGTGGCGCTGAACCACGTCAGCTTCCTCGACGCGGCGCTCGCGCTGTCGCTCCTCGACCAGGAGCCGGTCTTCGCCATCGACCACGGCATCGCCCAGCGCTGGTGGGTGCGCCCGTTCCTGAAGATCACCCGCGCCATGCCGCTCGATCCGGCAAAGCCGATGGCGACGCGGACGCTGATCAACGCCGTCAAGGGCGGCGAGACGCTGATCATCTTCCCCGAGGGGCGCCTCACCGTCACCGGCAGCCTGATGAAGGTCTATGACGGCGCCGGCCTCATCGCCGACAAGACCGACGCCATGGTCCTGCCGGTGAAGATCGAGGGCCTCGAGCGCACGTTCTTCTCGCGGCTGTCGCGCGAGCAGGTCCGCCGCCGCTGGTGGCCGAAGGTGACGGTGACGATGCTCGAGCCGGTGCGGCTCACGATCGATCCGGCGCTCAAGGGCCGCAACCGCCGCCAGGCGGCGGGCGCGGCGCTCTACCAGATCATGTCCGACCTCGTCTTCCGGACCACCTCCACGGACCGCACCGTGTTCGAGGCCGTGGTCGAGGCGGCGGCGACGCATGGCTGGCGCCGGGTCGCCGTCGAGGACCCGATCACCGGATCGCTCACCTACAAGCGGCTGCTCGTCGGCGCGAACGTGCTCGGCCGCAAGCTCATCCCGCTCGCCGAGGAGGGCAAGGCACTCGGCATCATGCTGCCGAACGCGAACGGCGCCGCCGCAACGATCCTCGCCGCGATGTCGGCCGGCCGCGTGCCGGCGATGATCAACTTCACGGCCGGCGCCGCGAACATCCTTTCCGCCTGCAAGGCGGCCGAGATCGCGACCATCGTCACCTCGCGCGGCTTCGTCGAGAAGGCGAAGCTCGAACCGCTCGCCGGCGCGCTCGCCGAGACGGTGCGGGTGGTCTATCTCGAGGACGTCCGGACCGAGATCGGCATCCTCGACAAGCTGCGCGGCCTCGCCGCGTTCAAGAAGCCGCTCGTCCGGCGCGACCCCGGCGACCCGGCCGCGATCCTCTTCACCTCGGGTTCGGAAGGCGTGCCGAAGGGCGTCGTGCTCTCCCACCGCAACATGCTGGCGAACGCCGCGCAGGCGGCGGCGCGGATCGATTTCGGCCGCACCGACAAGGTCTTCAACGTCCTGCCGGTGTTCCACTCCTTCGGGCTGACGGTCGGCCTCGTGCTGCCGCTCGTCTCCGGCGTGCGGATCTATCTCTATCCGTCGCCGCTGCACTACCGGCTCATCCCCGAGCTCGTCTACGGCTCGAACGCGACGATCCTGTTCGCGACCGACACCTTCCTCGCCGGCTACGCCCGCTCGGCGCACCCCTACGACTTCCGCTCGCTGCGCTACATCCTGGCCGGCGCCGAGCCGGTCCGGGAGGCGACGCGGCGGGTCTACATGGAGAAGTTCGGGCTGCGCATCCTCGAGGGCTACGGCGTCACCGAGACGGCGCCGGTGCTCGCCATCAACACGCCGATGTTCAACCGCTTCGGCACCGTCGGGCGGCTCATGCCCGGGATGGAGGCGAAGCTCGAGCCGGTGCCCGGCGTCGAGGACGGCGGCCGCCTCCACGTGCGCGGGCCGAACGTGATGCTCGGCTATCTCAAGGTCGAGAACCCGGGCGTGCTCGAGCCGCCGGCCGAGGGCTGGCACGACACCGGCGATATCGTCGCCCTCGACGCCCAGGGCTTCATCGCCATCAAGGGCCGCGCCAAGCGCTTCGCCAAGATCGGCGGCGAGATGGTCTCGCTTGCCGCCGTCGAGGCGCTGGCCGCCGAGCTGTGGCCGGACGCGCTCTCGGCGGTCGCGAGCGCGCCCGACGCCCGCAAGGGCGAGCGCCTCGTCCTCGTCACCGAGCGCCGCGACGCGAGCCGCGCCGCCTTCCAGGCCTTCGCCAAGGCCAAGGGCGCCGCCGAGCTGATGATCCCGGCCGAGGTGCTGGTCGTCGACAACGTGCCGGTGCTGGGCTCGGGCAAGCTCGACTACGTCGGCGTCGCGACGCTCGTGCGCGAGCGCGCCGCGACCGCCGAGCCGCTCGCCGCAGCCGAGTGACGCCCCGTGGCGGGCCTTGCCGCAATACCGGTCCTCGACCTGCGCGAGGGCGGCCCGGTCGAGCACGCCCGCCGGCGCCGGCACGAGATGCTGGCGCTGCGCGACGCCTGCTTCTCGGTCGTTCCGGCGCCGCTGCGCGGTCTCGCCCGGCCGCTCGACCGCGTCTCGGCGGCGTGGCTGAAGACCACGCCGAGCCCCTATGTCGGCGAGATCGCGGAGATCGCCGCGATCGCCGGCCGGCCCGGCGTGTGGTTCGTCAACGCCTCCTATGAGTGGGGCTGCACGACGCGGATCGACGTCGAGCCGGCGCCGATCCTGCGCCGGACGCTCGACTGGCCATTCCCGGGTCTCGGGCGATATGTCGAGGTGGCGCTGCAGGACGGCGGCGCCGGTCCTTACGCGAGCCTCACTTGGCCCGGCGCCGTCGGCGTGCTGACTGCAGTGTCGCGGGGGCGCTTCGCGGCCGCGATCAACCAGGCGCCGCTGTATCGCCGCACTAAGCCCATAGCGCTCTTGCCGACGGAGTTCCTCCTCAACGGCCTCGCGACTTAGCGCCATGCCGGCCGCTGGCCGGCGGCGCATCTCCTGCGTTTCGCGTTCGATACCTGCGCCGGCTTCGAGGATGCGGTCGAGCTCCTGGCGGAGACGCCGCTTGCGCGGCCGGCGCTGTTCTCGATCGTCGGCGTTGCGCCCGGCGAGGGCGCCCTGATCGAGCGTACCGAGACCGCCGCGCATGTCCACCGCGGCCGCTGCTGCATCGCCAATGACTGGCATCCCGCCGGGCCTGCCCGGCCGGGGCATTGGCGCCCGCGCGGGCGCCTCGTCCGCGGCGTGCCCGATTCGGAAGACCGCCGCGCGCTCCTCGACCGCGACGACAGCACGGCGCCGTTCGCCTGGCTTGCCCCGCCGGTGCTCAACGGGTTGACCCGGCTTGCGGTCGAGGCCTCGTCTGCCACCGGCGAGCTGCGCGCTATCGGGTTCGAGCCGACGTCGAGGCAGATGGCCGAGTCGCTGCTGGCGACCGAACGCTTCGAGGGCCGAATCACCGCCGACGGGCGCTTGGAATCGGCGCGGCAAGCCGCCTGAATCTCGTAAAGACACGCGGCGAGCCGCCCATTGTGCGCTGCAGCGGCCGATCCGGGCGCATGGCGGCATGTTCCGGGCACATGGAACTGGAGGCAAAAACGCCCGTGAAAGCTGGCGTCCTAGGCGACTTTCGCAGTGTTCCGCCGCAAAGAGCGGCATTTCACCGCAAATTTCAGCATTTCTTTCCAAACACGCTCGGCCGGCTGGGCGGCTGTGACTTGCAATCTATGCTGCGTCGCACAATTCTCCCTGCATGCACATTCCCGCACCCAACGACATAATCCGCCGCGACCTTCCGGACGCGGCAATCCATTCACCAAAGACCCGCCGCGCCGAGCGGCAGGGCAAGCGCCGCCGGCTGTCGCTCGCTCTCCAGGGCGGCGGCTCCTTCGGCGCCTTCACCTGGGGCGTGCTCGACCGCCTGCTCGAGGAGGACCTCCCCCTCGACGTGGTGAGCGGCGCGAGCGCCGGCGCGATCAACGCCGTCGTGATGGCGACCGGCCTCGCCAAGGGCGGGCGCAAGGGCGGGCGCGAGGAGGCGCGAGCGCGCCTTACGCACTTCTGGACGCGCGTCAGCGAGGTCGCGCCGCGGGCAAGCTCGAACGCCGCGGCCGCGATGGCGACGCGGCTGCTCTCGCCCTATCAGTTCAACCCTTTCAACGTGAACCCGCTGCGGACGATCCTCTCGGAAGAGGTCGGTTTCGACGCGCTCCGGGCGAAGCCGCCGCTCCGGCTCCTCATCGCCGCGACGCGGGTGAGCGACGGCAGCCTGCGCGTCTTTCGCGAGAAGGCGGTGACGCTCGAAGCGGTGCTCGCCTCCGCCTGCCTGCCGCTGCTTCATCATGCGGTCGAGATCGACGGCGAGGCCTATTGGGACGGCGCCTATTCGGCAAACCCGCCGATCGTGCCGCTGATCGCAGCATCCCGCGCCTCCGACGCCCTCGTCGTCCAGATCATCCCGACCGCGAGCGAGGAGACGCCGACAAGCTCCGCCGACATCATCAAGCGCATGCAGCAGATCACCTTCAACAGCTCGCTGCTGCGCGAGATGGAGGCGCTTTCGGCGATGACGAAGCTGTCCGGCCCGGACGCCGAAGGCTCGGCGCTGTCGCGCAAGCTCCAGCGCCTGCGCCTGCACCACATCAACGCCGAGAAGCACGTGCCCGGCCTCGCCCAGGCGAGCGCGCTCGATCTCGACTGGGACTTCCTTTGCGCCTTGCGCGACCACGGCCGGGCCGCGGCGGAGAGCTGGCTCGCGGCAAAGCCCTGATCGCGCCGTGGTCCTGTGGCCATGGCCCTACGGCCACGGTTAACCCTTTGGTAACCACGTTTCACTCACGGTCGCACCGACCTGATCCTGTGACCGGGGGGTGAAAGTCATGGCGAAGGATGCGAACGCGCGCGCGGCCGACGCGCCGCCGGTGTACCTCGACATCTGCCGGCGCTATGTCGGCGCGCGCCTGAGGACCGCCTACGCCTATCTCGAGGCGGAGCCCCTGCCGCACGAGCATGTCGAGCTCGTGCTCAAGCTGCGGCAGCGCGAACGCGACCTGGCGCGCAAGCGCTGAGTCTTGCGCCTGTTGATGCCGCGGCATTCGCGGTCGACGGCCGTTAGCTTACGTTTAATCATCACCACGCAGGCTCGGGTGATTCCATTCCGAGGGGGCTTCGTTCATGAACGTCATCGTGTTCGCGTCGCGCAAGGGCGGCTCGGGAAAAAGCACGCTCACGGCGCATCTGGCGGCGCAGGCGGCGCGGCCGTCGCGGGGCTGCCTCTTGATCGACGCCGACCCGCAAGGGTCGCTGTCGCTGTGGCACGAGCTGCGCGGCAGCGACCGCCCGGCGCTCAGGCGCGCGACGCGCGGCGTCGAGGAGGCGGTCAAGGCGGCGCGGCGCGAAGGCTACGAGTGGGTGTTCGTCGACACGCCGCCGAACCGGTCGAGCCTCGTCGCCGAGGCGATCGGGCTTGCGACCCTCGTCGTCATCCCGGCCCGGCCGAGCGTGTTCGACATCGCCGCCGTGACCGACACCATCGCGCTCTGCCGCGAGCTGAAGAAACCCTATGCAGTGGTCATCAACGCCGCGCCGGCAAAGCGCAACGACGCCGAAGCGGCGATCGTCTCCGACGCGCGGGCCGGCCTCACGGCGATCAAGGTGCCGCTGTGGTCGGGCCAGATCACCCAGCGCAGCGACTTCTGCTTTGCGCTCGGCGCCGGCGCCGGCATCAAGGAGTTCGATCCCGATTCGCTCGCCGCGGCCGAGATGACGCAGCTCTGGGGCGCGATCGAAAAGTCGGTGAAGGCGATCAACGGCGCCCATCAGACCGCCCGCGCCATGCACCGCGCCGCCGCCTGAGGCATCAGGCCGCCGCCTGAGTCATCGAGCCGCCGCTCCTCAATGCAGGAGCGGCGCTTTCAGAAAGCCGTTGCGATCGCCGGACGCGACGGCGATGTCGGTGCTGCGGCCGTCGCGCTCGATCGTCAGCGGCACCTCGACGCCGGCGTGGCCGAGCGCCCACACCCGCCGGAAAAAGCCGGCGAGGTTGCGCAGCCTCGATCCGCGCACGGCGAGGATGGCGTCGCCGACCTTGAGGCCGGCGCGCTCGGCCGGGCCGCCATCGGCGAGGCCGACCACCATCACCTTGTCGTCGGCCTCGGTGGCGAACAGTCCGAGCCAGGGCCGGGCCGGGCGGTTCGGCCGCCCGAGCGTGAGGAGATCCGGCAGGATCGGCTTGAGGAGGTCGATCGGCACGACCATGTTGAGGAGGCCGGGCCGGCCGCCCTCGCCCACATGCTGGAGCTGCAGCGAGCCGATGCCGATGAGGTCGCCGGCCGGTCCGATTACCGCGGTGCCGCCCCAATGCGGGTGGGCCGGGGCGGTGAAGATCGCCTCGTCGAGGACATACTCCCAGTAGCCGGCGAATTCCTGCTTCGCGACGATCCGGGCCGCGACCGAGCGGGCGCGCCCGCCGGAGCCCGCGACGACGACGCGCTCGCCAAGGCCGGCGGCCTTCGAATCGCCGAGCGCCAGCGTCGGCAGGTCGAGCCGGCCGAGCGCCTGCACGAGGCCGAAGCCCGTCGCCTGGTCGTAGCCGAGGACGTGGCCCTGGACGGCGCGGCCGTCGCCGGTGATGAGCCAGACCGACTGCGCCTCGGTGACGAGGTAGCCGATGGTCACGACGATGCCGTCCTGGATCTGGACGCCGCTGCCGGCGCGCTCGGTGCCGAGCGTCTGGGCCGTGAAGGCGTCGGGCGGCACCGTCGCCGAGACGCCGATGACGGCCGACAGCGCGCGCTCGAGATCGTAGGGGTAGTCCTGGGGCTTCGGCTGGACGCCGGGCGGCACCTTCCAGTCGCTCGAGCCCGCCATGTGATCATCCCTCCCGAGCCGGGCGCCGGCGCCGCCCGACGCTGAGATAAGCCCCGCCGCGCGCTTAGCAAGCACGGGGCCGCGCCGGCCCGCTACGGCGGCACCACCGTGACCTCGGAGAAGCCGATCGTCACCGCGGTGCCGGCGGGCAGCGGGGCGCGGGTGCGGCGGTCGACGACGAAGAGCTCCCCGAGCGGCGTCGCCAGCGTGTACTCGATATGGCGACCCAAATAGGAACCCTTGACGACGGTTGCCGCGACGGCGGCGCCGTTCGCCGGCCCGGCGCGATCCGGCGCGGCGCCGATGGTGACCGCGTCGGGGCGGACCGCGACCTTCACCGGGCCCTTGCGGGCGCCGCGCCGGGCGAGCTCGACCTCGAGCGGTCCGAGACGCACGAGGGCGCGCTCGCCGCGCTCCTCGATCACCTCGGCGTCGATGAGGTTCGCGTCGCCGATGAAGTCGGCGACGAACAGGCTCGACGGCTCCTCGTAGAGCTCACGCGGCGTGCCGATCTGGGCAATCTTCGCATTCGACATCACGATGATGCGGTCGGAGACCGCGAGCGCCTCCTCCTGGTCGTGGGTCACGTAGGCGACGGTGAGGTTCAGCTTCTGCTGCAGCTGGCGGATGTCCTCGCGCACGCGCCGGCGCAGCTTGGCGTCGAGGTTCGACAGCGGCTCGTCGAAGAGCAGCACCTTCGGCTCGAGCACGAGCGCGCGCGCCACCGCGACGCGCTGCTGCTGCCCGCCGGAAAGCTCGGAGGGCGATCGCTTATCGAGGCCGGACAGGCCGACGAGCGCGAGCTTCTCCTGCGCGAGCTCGCGCGCCTGGCGCTTCGGCGCGCCCTGCACCGTCGGCCCGTAGGCGACGTTGTCGAGCACCGACATGTGCGGGAACAGCGCGTAGCTCTGGAACACCATGCTGACGTCGCGCTCGGAGGCGGACAGCGTCGTCACGTCCTCGTCGCCGATCAGGATGCGGCCTTGGCTCGCGATCTCGAGCCCGGCGATGAGCCTCAGTGTCGTGGTCTTGCCGCAGCCGGAGGGTCCGAGCAGCGTCACGAGCGTGCCGGGCGCGATCGTGAACGAGACGCCGTCGACGGCCGTGACCGCGC
>JAJKJG010000008.1 GCA_021154065.1 Methylobacterium sp. | reverse complement strand
GGGAGGTCCGCTGGCGGCGGCAGCTACGGCATCGGGGCGGCCTGCTCGAGACCGGGCTCGGCGACGTGGAACGACACCGACATGGCGTAGATCCGCCGGCCGTGCTGGATCGCGATGACGCGCCGCGTGCTGAAGCTGCGCCCGTCGCGGATGCGGTCGACGTCGTAGATGATCGGCACCTTGGGATCGCCGCCAAGCAGGAAGTAGGCGTGGAGCGAATGGGGATGGAAGGTTTGCACGTCCACGGTCCGGCAGGCTGCGACGAGCGCCTGGCCGATCACCTGGCCGCCGAACACGCGCTGCCAGCCGACCTGCGGGCTGCGGCCGCGAAACAGGTTGTGCTCAAGCTGTTCGAGGTCGATGATGGCGAGAAGATCGTCGACGGCGCGCGACATGGTTCATCCGGGCTGACGAGAGCGGTCTGGAACAGAACGCGTGACGCGGGGCTTGGTGCCGTGTTGGTGAGCAGAACACATCGCGCAAGGCCGGCGCCGTGTTGGCGTTCCCCGCCCGGCGACGGATCGAGGACATCTCATGCCGCCCGACCCCCGCCTGAAACAACCATCGCAGCCGCCGCCGTGGCGGATCGCCATCGCGGGCGGCGGCGTCGCCGGGCTGTCGCTGGCGCTGGCCCTGAAGCAGGCTCTCGGCGACGCGGTCGAAGCCAATGTTTTTGATCCCGCGCTCGGGCGCGATCCGGGGGGGGACCGGCGCGCCTTTGCGCTCGCGGCGGGGGTCCGGCGCATGCTCCAGGCGCTCGGCGTCTGGGACGGCATCGACGCGGGGGCGCAGCCGATTCTCGACATGGTCGTGACCGACAGCCGCCTGGCCGACCCGGTGCGACCGACGTTCCTGACCTTCGAGGGCGCGGTCGAGCCGGGCGAACCGTTCGCCCATATGGTCGAGAGCGGCGCGCTCACGGCGGCGCTGCTGCACGCCTGCCGTGCCGCCGGCGTGGGCTTGCATCCGGTCGGCGTACGCGGCTTCATGCTCGGGCCCGAAGTCATCCGTATCGAACGCGCCGACGGAACCCGCTCCGAGGCGCCTCTTCTCGTCGCCGCCGACGGCGCGCGCTCGCAACTGCGAGAGGAGGCCGGCATCGGCTGGGTCGGCTGGTCCTACCCGCAATCGGGCATCGTGGCGACCGTCGCCCACGAGCGTGACCACGAGGGCCGCGCCGTCGAGCATTTCTTGCCGTCCGGTCCCTTCGCCATGCTGCCGCTCGCGCCCGGCGGGCCGCTCGGCCACCGTTCCTCGATCGTCTGGACGGAGCGCGCCGAGGCTGTGCCCGACCTCCTGGCGCTCGACCGGGAGGGGGCGTTGGCCGAAGTCGAGCGCCGCTTCGGCCTGCAACTCGGACGGATCGCGCTCGAAACGGATTTGCGGGCCTACCCGCTCGCCTTCGGCGTCGCCCGCCGTTTCGGGGCCGAGCGGTTGGCGCTGCTCGGCGACGCGGCCCATGTGATCCATCCCATCGCCGGCCAGGGCTTGAACCTCGGCCTGAAGGACGCCGCTGCGCTGGCGGAGAGCATCGTCGATGCGGTTCGGCTCGGTCTCGATCCGGGCGGCGCGGACGTGCTTGCGGCTTACGAGCGCGCGCGCCGCTTCGACACGGTCGCGATGGGGATGGTGACGGACGGCCTCAACCGCTTGTTCTCGAACGATGCGCTGCTGATCCGCCTCCTCCGCGACTTCGGCCTCGGCTTGGTCGACCGGCTCCCGGCGCTCAAACGCGTCTTCATCCGCGAGGCGGCCGGGCTGACCGGTGCGACGCCGCGGCTTATGCAAGGCGAGGCGTTGTAGTCTCCCGCTTAACCGCCCTTCGCCTTCGCCCGCTCCACGCCCTCCAAAATCAGCCGGTGCGCCTCCTCGGGGCCGCCCCAGCGCACGATCTTGACCCATTTGTTGGGCTCGAGATCCTTGTAGTGCTCGAAGAAATGCTCGATCTGCTTCATTGTGATGTCGGGCAGGTCGCTGTAGCTCTGGACGCCGGCATAGCGTTGCGTGAGCTTGGGACCCGGCACGGCGACGATCTTCTCGTCCCCGCCCGCCTCGTCCTCCATGAGAAGCACGCCCACCGGACGCACGCTCATGACCGCGCCCGGCACGATCGCCCGCGTGTTGGCGATCAGCACGTCGCAGGGATCGCCGTCGTCCGAGAGCGTGTGCGGAATGAACCCGTAGTTTCCGGGATAGCGCATGGACGTGTAGAGGAAGCGGTCGACCACGAGCGTGCCCGCGGCTTTGTCCAGCTCGTACTTGATCGGCTCGCCGCCGATCGGGACCTCGATGATGACGTTGACCTCATGCGGGGGATTCTTGCCGATCGAAATCGCGTCGAAATTCATGGCGGCTCCGCTTCCGAGAGAGTGGGCGCGGCCGCGCCCGAGGCGGCGCATCATCTCTCGCGCTTGGCGGAGAGGCAACGGGCCGATGCTCGAAAAACGTCAGGTGAACAGGAAGGCGACCTTGTCGAGGGCGGCGCCGGTCATGCGCTCCGTCGCCTGGGCGACGGGGCGGCCCCCGAGCCGCCGATAAAAGGCGCAGGCCCGATCATTGTCGGTCAGCGCCCAGACGGCGATGCGCCGGGCGCCGCGGTCGCGCAAATCGTTGCGCACGGCCCTGAACAGGCGCGCGCCGAAGCCAAGCCCCTGATATTCGGGCGCGAGGTAAAGCTCATCGATCTCGCCCTCCGCTGCGATGGAGCGGTCGCGGCAGCGGCCGTAGGACGCATAGCCGGCGATCGCCTCGCCGACATCGAGCACGACGAGCGGGCGTCCGCGGCTGATGGCCGAGAGCCACCAGCGCGGGCCGCGTCGGGCGATCATCTTGCGCAAGGCGAGGGCGGGAATGATGCCCTGATACGTTTCACGCCAAGCCGCATCGAACACGCCCGATAGGGCGGCTGCATCCTTGGACCGCGCATGACGAATGCTGATGACGAGTTCGCTCACGACGCCACCATCGGAAACCTTCCGAGCTTGCAAAATGCGACGTTTGGTCCGACCGGAGGATTTAGCAAAGCGCGGGCCAAGTCTGGGCCATTGGGGTCCGTCGTCTCGACCCTCGCCGAGGTCGGACCGCCTTGGGGAGAGCGCCGGATCGGGCCGCCGTTGCTCCCGTGGGCCATCGCTGCTAAGGGCGCGTTCCGATCTGCGCCGCCGATGCGTTCGTGTCCGCTGTCCGAGCCTGAGCAAGCGTGCTGAACAGATTCTTAAAGCCTGAGGTCCGCTACGCGCGCCGTGTGGCGCGCATCGCCCGTTGGGATCGCCCCATCGGAGGACCGGCGCGCCGGCTCAAGGCGTGGGCCAACATGCTTCTCACCGATCACGGCGTTTTTCGCCTGGCCTATCTCAACCGGCACCGGGTGTCGGGGCGCCTGTGGCGCTCGGCGCAGCCCGCGCCGCACCAGATCGCGTGGTTCGCGGCGCAAGGGGTGCGCACCATCGTCAACCTGCGCGGCGGGCGCGAGCACGGCTCGTGGCCGCTGGAGAAGGAGGCGTGCGACCGGCACGGGATCGCCCTCGTCGACTTCGTCCTGCGCTCGCGCGAGGCGCCCGACCGCGAAACATTGTTGAAATCCAAAGACTTCTTCGACGGTCTGCGCTACCCCGCCCTCGTGCACTGCAAGTCGGGCGCCGACCGGGCGGGGCTGTTCGCAGCGCTCTACCTTCTCGTGCATGAAGGCCGCAGCGCCGCCGAGGCGACGAGGCAGCTCGCGCCGCGCTACGGCCATTTCCGCTTCGCAAAGACCGGCATCCTCGACGCCTTCCTGGAGCGTTACCGGACGGAGGGCGAAGCCAAGGGCCTCTCTTTTCTCGAATGGGCCGAGCGCGTCTACGACCCCGATGCGCTCCAGCGGAGCTTCAAGCCGAGGTTCTGGTCGAACCTTCTGGTCGACGGGGTCATGCGCCGCGAGTAGCGGCCATGGGCTCCGCCGGCGTCTCCTCCACGATCTGAAGCCGCTGCAGGCGGGCGTAAAGCCCGCCCCGCGCCATGAGCGAGTCGTGGGTTCCAGTCTCGGCGATCCGCCCCTCCTCCATCACTACAATGAGGTCGGCCTGGCGCACCGTCGAGAGCCGGTGGGCGATGACGAGGGTGGTGCGGCCGCGCATCAGGATGGCGAGCGCGTCCTGGACGAGGCGCTCGGATTCCGCATCGAGCGCGCTCGTCGCTTCGTCGAGCAGCAGGATCGGCGCGTCTTTCAAAAAAGCGCGCGCCAGCGACACGCGTTGCCGCTCGCCGCCGGACAAGCGCCCGCCCCCCGGCCCGACACGCGTCTCGTAGCCCTCCGGCAGCTTCGTGATGAACGCGTGCGCCGCCGCGTTGCGGGCGGCTTGCACGATCTCGGCCTCGCTCGCGCCCGCCCGCCCGAACGCGATGTTGGCGCGGATGGTGTCGTCGAACAGCACCACCTCCTGACTGACCACGGCAATGCGGCGGCGCAGGCTTTCCAGGGTGACGTCGCGCACGTCCTGGCCGTCGGTGCGCACGGCTCCGCCTGTCACGTCGTAAAGGCGCGGCACGAGCGACAGAAGCGTCGACTTGCCGGAGCCGGAGCGGCCGACGAGCGCCGTCGTGCGGCCGCCGGGCACGACGAGGTCCACGCCTTCGAGCGCCGGCGCATCGCCGCGATAGCGGAAGCGGACGCGCTCGAAGCGGATTTCGCCGGTGCGGACGACGAGGTCGCGCGCGCCCGGACGGTCGCGGATGGCCGGCTTCTCATCCATAATGGCGAAATACCGCTGCAAGGACGCGATCGCCTCTTGGACGATGGCGTTGAGGTTGCCGAGCGACCGGGTCGGCTGCGCGGCGAGGATGAGGGCGCTGAGGAAACCGGTGAAATCGCCGACCGTGCTGCGTCCGTCGAGGATGCGCCAACCGATGAAGACGAGCACGCCCGCGACCGCGAGCCCGCCGCCCGCCTCGAGCAGCGGGTCGAGCCGCCCGCGGGCGTTGGCGGACTTCATCTTGAGCTTGCGGATGTGGTCGAAGGCGTCCGCCGTCCGGCGCTTGAGATAGTCCTCGATGCCGTAGGTCTTGGCGACCCGCACGCCCTGGAGGCTCTCGGAGACGAGGCTCGCCATGACGCCGGTCTGCTCCTGCGTCGAGGTTGCGACGCGCCGCAGCCTTTGGCCGATCCGGCCGACCGGCAGGGCCACGAACGGGGCTACGACCGCCGCGATGAGGGTGAGGACGGGATCAATCCACAGCATGGCGACGACGAGCGCCGCGACGTTCGCCGCCTCGCGCAGCAGCACGGTCGAGAGCCGCGTCAGCGCCTCCTTGATGAAGGCGAAGTCCGTGGTGAACCGCTGCGTGAGCGCCGCCGGGCTCTCGCGCCCGACCTGGGCGAGGTCGGCGTCGATCAGGTGCGCGTAGAGCGCCGTTTGCATGTCGGCCTCGATGCGCGTCACCACGCGGTTGGTGAAAAACGTCTGCCCGTAGAGCGCAAACCCCTTCGTCATCGTGACCGCGATCACCAGCAGCGGCCCGAGCATGATGGCGCGCGGATCGCGCGCCGTGAAGGCGTCGTAGGCCTCGCGGATGAGGAGAGGGTAGAGCCCGGTCGCCCCGGAGGCGAGCGCCACGAACAGCAGGACGAGCGCAAGCGCCGGCGCGTGCGGGCGCGCCCACTCCCGCCACAGTCGCCCGAGCAGCGGGAGGGCGTCCCCCTTCAGCCGCCGGCCTTTGCCCCTTCGCGCCATCATTCCGCTCTTCAGACGAGGGCGCTAACACGCGGGCGCAGCCGCCGCAACGGAGCTGGGCGACCCACGCCGCGAAGCGCTCGCCCACCGGCGCTCCCTGTGCGCTGCCGCACATCGCTTCCCGGCATGTTGCCCCAAGCTCTTTGCATTCGACCTCATGCGAGGACTCGGAGATCAACAATGACCCCCAATGCTCTTTTGCCGACGGTAGCCGATCGGCATGACGAACAGATCCCGCCCACCGTCGAGGACCGCCCCCTCTCGCTCGGCGCAGCCTTCGTCGGCTTCATCCTGAGCACGGCCCTGACCTCGACGGTCATGGTGCTGCTGAGCCAGTGATCGAGAAGGGCCCCGGATTGGCCGCCGTTTCGCCGTCGAAGCTGTCTCCTGGCCTGGAATCCAGACCGCAAGACCGCTTTGTCGCGCTCTTTCAGCAATGATGGTGCTCCGCTTTTGAGCGCATGATCGAGCGCCCTTTCCCACTTGGCATCGAACCAAGGCGCGCCTCAATCCGTTCTCTTCGCATGCGCCTTCCAAGGCGCACAGCATCGAGAGGAGAACGAGATGTTACGCAAGCACATGGCTGCGTGCCTGACGGCCACGGCCCTTATGGCGATCCCAGCCCTCGCGCAAACGAACACGGCGCCGGCCCCCCAGAACGCGTCGTCACCCGCCTCGGGCAAATTCGTAACCCAGCAGTCGGCCAACCATTGGCGCGCCTCGAAGCTCGTCGGCGTGACGGTGTACGGCGCGAACAACGAGCGGATCGGCGACGTCAACGAGGTTCTCATCGACCGGAACGGCAACGCCGAAGCCGTCGTGATCGGCGTCGGCGGCTTTTTGGGGATCGGCGAGAAGGATGTCGCCGTGCCGTTCAAGGCCGTCGAATGGATGATGACCTCCGACGCGAACAGAACCGCGGCCAATACCGGCGCGGGGACCGCCCGCACGAATTCGGGCCCCGGCACCGGCACGACCGGCACCACGACGAGCACGGCGGCTCCTCCTCCGGGGAGCGCCGCGAACACGACCGGATCGGCGTCGGGGACGGCCGCCGGCCGGACCGCGGACATGTCCGACGTGAACCGGGGCTACCCCGATCATGCCGTGCTGCGCATGACCAAGGCCGACTTGGAGAACGCGCCCACGTTCCGCTATGCAGGCTCGACCAACACCGGAACGACGACCAACGCTCCGGCTCGAACCGGCGCCGGCGCGACTGCGCCGGGGAGCGCGGGAACCGGCACGATGCCGGGCACGGCCAACCCTCCGAATGCGCCGAGGCAGTAAGACGCGTCATGGTTTGAGACGCATGGAGGGCTCTGCTCGGCAGAGCCCTTTTCTGAACGGGAGTTTCCTCGTCCGACCGCGCCGCGGGGCCGCCGCGCAGGCTCCTGCCGCCCGACACGGGAGGGCCAGCGTCTCATTGGGGGGCGGCAAGACCTGAAGGTCGATCAGCGATCCGCAGCCAAAAGGTCACGGATGCTATTCCGTTTTGTCTGGAGCGCTGATGACGCGGGCACAGACCCGGACGGCGCCGCCGCGGCGTCCCCGCGGAAGAGGCTGAATTCCGTTGACCTGTCCCCCAGCACGAGCACAAGCCTGCGAGGCTCAATGTGTTCGACACGCCACTCTTTCACCGTGTCGCCGGTCCGCAGACTCATGGTCTGGTTAGCCTCGCTGTCGCGCACGATGGCGCGCGCGCCATCCTGATCCACCACGACGCCAGCGAGGACGAGGTTGGGCGGGGGAGTTGGCTCACCCGGCGTTTGAGCGAGAACGGGCGGCGGCGGATCCGCCGAGCGGCGCCGGCCGGGCGTAAAAAGAGGCCGATCGCGTGTTCCTGTCAGAAGCTCCAGGGCTTGCGCCTCGAGCGGATTGCGCAACGCGGGCGGTTGGCCCTGGAGCTGCGCATGGGCTGTTTGCGAAACGAGCGGCCACGCGACGAGCAGGCCGAAAAAGGCGCCAGAGCATGGAACCGTCATGACGTCCCTCGGCGGAGGAGGGCGCGCAAGCTCACCATCGCTCGGAGCGTCGGCTCAACCGCTTCTTGTTGGACGTGCGCGTCCTGAAGCTGGATCGTGAGCGCATCGACGAACACATACGGCGTGCCGCTTTCGAGATCATAAAGGAACGACTGAAGGCCATTCAGGGACGTGACGAGGGTTACCTGCACCGTGACGTTATCGGCGGGGCCATCCCGGGCCGCAGCTTCGAGACCGAGGGCCAGCACTTTCGCGTTTTGCGCCGAGGCCACCTGCGCGACATGGGTTTGGAGCTGCGCCGCCGCGAGTCCGGGCGTGGCCGCTTCGATGAAGGCAGCGTCCGGCGCAGCGCGCGCGGTCGTCTTGCCGGCACGCGCGCCCTCGCCGGGCCGGCGGCCCTCCAGGCTGACAAGCGCTTCGCGGCTCTCGGCCAGCTCCACGATCGCCTCTATGCGCGCCGCGAACGACAAACCCAGCATGGCGATGCCGGTCAGCAGGAGGAGGACAAGCGCAGCCAGGGCGACGCTTTGCGGCCGATCGAGTTTTGGCATCTCCTGGCGCAGGACGAGCGCAGCGCGGGCGAGGGCTTGGAGCCGGTCG
>JAJKJG010000007.1 GCA_021154065.1 Methylobacterium sp. | reverse complement strand
GCCGCGATGGTCGAGAGCCGGTGGGCGATCGCGACCACGGTCTTGCCCGCCATCAGCGTCGCGAGCGCCTCCTGGATCGCCGCCTCGATCTCCGAGTCGAGCGCCGAGGTCGCCTCGTCGAGAATCAGGATCGGGGCATCCTTGAGGATCACCCGGGCGATGGCGATGCGCTGGCGCTGGCCGCCGGAGAGCTTGACGCCGCGCTCGCCGACCTGGGCGTCGTAGCCCTGCCTGCCGCGGTGGTCCTCGAGCCGCAGGATGAAGTCGTGCGCGTGCGCGAGGCGCGCGGCGCGCTCGATCTCGGCCTGCGAGGCGTCGGGCTTGCCGTAGGCGATGTTGTCGCGGATCGAGCGGTGCAGGAGCGAGGTGTCCTGCGTCACGACGGCGATCCTGCGCCGCAGCGAATCCTGCGTCACGCCGGCGATGTCCTGGCCGTCGATGACGATGCGCCCGCCCTCCAGATCGTGCAGGCGCAGCATCAGCGAGGCGATCGTCGTCTTGCCGGCGCCGCTCGCGCCGACGAGCCCGACCTTCTCGCCGGGCCGGATCACGAAGCTGAGGTCGTCGATGATGCCATCCTCGCGGCCGTAGTGGAAACTGACGTTCTCGAAACGGACCTCGCCGCGCGACACCGCGAGCGCTTCCGCGCCCGGCGCATCGACGATGGCGTGCGGCCGGGCGATCGTCTCCATGCTCTCCTGGATGACGCCGACGTTCTCGAACACGCCGCGCACGGTCTGCATCACCCAGCCCGACATCGCGACGATGCGCATCACGAGCGCAAGGCCGGTCGCCGCCTGGCCGCTCGTCATCGCGCCATGCGTCCACAGATAGGCGCACAAGCCGCCGGTCGTCGCGATGAGGACGCTGTTCATCACCGAGAGCGTCGCGTCGACCCGCGTGATCAGCCGGAACAGATCGAGGAAGGAGCGGGTCCAGGCCTCGAGCGCGCGCCGCACCGCCGAGCGTTCCTCCTCGGCGCGGGCGAAGAGCTTGACGGTGAGGATGTTGGTGTAACTGTCGACAATACGCCCGACCGCGACCGAGCGCGCCTCGGCGTTCTTGAGCGAGGCGCCCTGGGCCCGCGGCACGAAGTAGCGCATCAGCGTCACGTAGGCGGCGATCCACACCGCCATCGGCGCCGCGAGGATCAGGCTGATGCTGGTGAACAGGCCGAGCGCCGTGACGGCAAAGATCGCGACGTAGAGCAGCGAATCGAGGATCGTGACCGCAAGCTCGCGGATCGCCGGGCCGCACTGCGTGATGCGGTTGCCGATGCGGCCGGCGAAGTCCGACTGGAAATAGCTCAGCGAATGGCCGAGCGTGTAGAGATGCGTGCGCCAGCGGACCATGTTGGTGGTCTGCGGCACCAGGATCTGGTTCGTGACGATGTCGTTCGAGGTGTTGAGGATCGGCCGCACGATCAGGATCAGCGCCGCGACGAGCCAAAGCTGCGTGCCGTGCTCGGCAAAGAGCCGCTCGGGCGTCGAGCCCGCGAGGAGGTCGACGAACCAGCCGATCAGGAGATAGAGCGAGGTCTCGAACAGGCCGACGGCGATCGAGACGAAGAACAGCACCACGAGCCAGAACCGCACCGGCCTGAGGTAATGCCAGGTGAACCGCGCGACCGACGCCGGCGGCATCTCGCCCTCGGCGAAGGGGGCGAACGGGTCGATGCGGCGCTCGAGCCAATCGAACATAACCACTTCTCATTTGTCATCCCGGCCGGAGCGAAGCGGAGAGCCGGGATCCATGGATCCCGGGTCGGCCTGCGGCCGCCCGGGATGACCGCCCTCAGGGCGAGCCCCCTACATAGTCATCGCGCCGGCCACTTGACCGGGGCGCCGTCGTCGCAGGAAGACGGCGCGTGCGCCTTGCTCTCTACCAGCCCGACATCCCGCAGAACACCGGCACCATGCTGCGCCTGGCGGCCTGCCTTGGCGTTGAGGTCGACATCGTCGAGCCGGCCGGCTTCGACGTCTCCGACCGCAACTTCCGCCGCGCCGGGCTCGACTACCTTGAGCATCTCGACGTCACGCGCCACCCTTCCTGGCGCGCCTTCGAGGCGTTTCGCGCCGAGCGCGGGCTTCGCCTCGTGCTCGCGACAACGAAAGCCGCGACGCCCTATACCGGCTTCGCTTTCGGCGCGAGCGACGTCGTTCTTCTCGGGCGCGAATCGGCCGGCGTGCCGGAGGAGGTCCATCGTGCCGATGCGGCCGGGCCTGCGCTCGCTCAACGTCGCGGTCGCTGCCGCAATGATCATCGGCGAGGCGCTGCGGCAGACCCACGCTTTCCCGCCCGGCGCTTTCCCGCCCGCGCCGCCGGTGCCATAGCGGGCGCCGGAGAACCTCAGCCGTGCCCGAGACCGAGCCCGTCCACCGCCTGCAGGGCGACGCGCCGACCTGGTTCGCGTCGCTGCGCGACCGCATCTGCGCGGCGCTCGAGCGGCTCGAGGACGAGGCCGCGGGGCCGTTCGATCCGCAAGCGACGAGCGCCGGCCGCTTCGCGCCGAAGTCCTGGTCGCGCACCGACCACGGCGGCGCGGCCGGCGGCGGCGGCGTCATGGCGCTGATGCGCGGCCGCGTGTTCGAGAAGGTCGGCGTCCACGTCTCGACCGTGCACGGCGAATTCGCGCCGGAGTTCCGCGGCCAGATCCCGGGCGCGGCCGAGGACCCGCGCTTCTGGGCGGCCGGCATCTCGGTGATCGCGCACCCCTGGAACCCGCACGTCCCGACCGTGCACATGAACACCCGCTTCGTCGTGACGACGAAGCCCTGGTTCGGCGGCGGCGCCGATCTCACGCCGATGCTCGACCGAAGGCGCACCGCGGGCGACCCCGACACCCTCGCCTTCCATGCCGCGATGCGCGGCGCCTGCGAGGGCCACCCGTCCGCCGATTACGAGCGCTACAAGGCGTGGTGCGACGAGTACTTCTTCCTTAGGCACCGCGGCGAGATGCGCGGCGTCGGCGGCATCTTCTTCGACTATCATTGGTCGGGCGATCCGGACGAGGATTTCGCCTTCACGCGCGACGTCGGCGAGGCCTTCCTGGCGGTCTATCCGCAGATCGTGCGCCGCAACTTCGCGACGCCTTGGACGGAGGCCGACCGGCACGAGCAGCAGGTGCGGCGCGGGCGCTATGTCGAGTTCAACCTGCTCTACGACCGCGGCACGATCTTCGGCCTCAAGACCGGCGGCAACGTCGAATCCATTCTCTCCTCGATGCCGCCGACGGTGCGCTGGCCGTAGGTCTTAGCGAGCGCGGAATCCGCTCGGACTGAATCCGGCGAAGCTCCGGGCTCGACGGCGCATTCCTCCTCCCCCACAAGGGGGGAGGGGAATTGCGCCGGGACGCGTCGCCGCTTTGAGGCGCTGCTTCAGTCCGAGCGGATCATGCTCAACCGAGCGGATCATGCTCAGCCAAAAAGCCCGCGCCAGAGGAGCCCGGTCGCGCCGACGATGACGGCGCCGTCGAGGATCGCGTTGTGCACCCGCACGCTCAGGCGGTCGGCGATGGCGCGCGCGACGAAGCCGCCCGGAAAGGTCGCAAGCCCGATCAGCCCGGCGAAGACCAAGAGCGGCGGGCCGAGCGCCCCGGCGACGCCGAAGGTCAGCGTCTTGACGACGCCGATGCCGATCGAGATGACGGCGTCGGTCGCGATCACCGCCGAGCCTTGCAGCCCCGACGCCATGAGGATCGAGATCAGCACTACGCCGGAGCCGGTCGTGCCGCCGGCGAGCGTGCCGTAGACCGCCGCCGCGGGCACGAGCCCGCCTCGTCCGAGCACGAAGCGCAAGCGCGCCAGGAGGCGCCGCAACGGCACGAGCAGCAAGAGCGTCAGGCCGAGGAGCAGGCTGACGCCGCGTCCAGACAGCCACGTGTAGAAGGTGGCGGACGCGACCGTGCACGGCAGCGCGACGACGAAGACGCGCAACGCCCGCGCGGCGTCGATGTGGCGCCAGAAGGCCGCGACGCGCCCGCCATTGGTGAACAGCGCCGTGACGCCGATGATCGGCACGACCGGCTCCGGCCCGACCGTCGGCACGAGCACCAGCGGTAAGAGAAGCCCGGTCCCGTAGCCGGCAAGCCCGCCGACGATCGAGGCCGCGAAGGAGACGCAGGCGACGGCGAGAAACTGCCAGAGCGGGATGCCGAGAAGCGAGACCTCCATCGCGGCCTGGGGGCTAATCGGCCGTCGGCAGCCGCCGCATGGTGAACTCGATCAGCCCGTCCTCGGTGACGCGCCAGCTCTCGACCTTGGTCAGGTAGGCGGCCTTCGGATAGCGCTCGAACCAGGCCTTCGCGGTCTCGCGGGCCTCGCCGCGGGGCAGCCTGAAGGTCTGTCGGCGCCAGGTGCCGGACTGACGCCAATCGTCTGCCGCCTCGCGCCCGCGCCGGGCGGAAATACGGGAAGCGATGTCGGCCGGCGTTCGCGGGGCGCGGGACATGGCCCCATGTCGCCATAGGCGCGGCCTTAAGTCGAGTCAGGGTGCGAGCGCGACATCGAGCAAGCGCGCCGTCGCAGCCGGGTCGAGCAGGCAGCCCTCGGCGAGCCATGCCTCGCGGGCGCGCTCGAGCCGGCGGCCGACCTCCGGCCCCTTGGCGATGCCGCGGCGGACGAGGTCGGCGCCTTTGAGCGGGAACTGCGGCGCCGCCTCCTCGCCGGCCGCGAACCGGCGGTAGGCCTGAAGCCCGTCGCCGGTGAGGCGCGGGCGCGGCTCGCCCTCGGTCGCGGTGAGGACGTCGCGAACGGTCGCGATCCCGGCCTCGGCGACGAAGCGCCGAACGGCGGCGGCGTCGAGGGGCTCGGCCCGCGACTTCATCCGGGCGAGGACCGCGGCATAGGCGGCAAGGCGGGCGTGCTCGGCGCCGGACAGGCGCAGGAGGTCGCGCAGGCGGTCGGCGTCTTCCGCCACCATCACGGCGAGCGCCGCGAGGCGGTGGACCGGGTCCGGATGCCCGCCCTCCTCGTGCTCGAAGCCGACGGCGCGGGCGAAGCGTCCGATCTCGACGACGCCGCCGAGGAAACGCTGCGCGAAGCCCGAATCGGCAAGCGCCTGCACGACCTCGACGGCGCGCCGCGCCGCGAGAAGCTTCAGGAGCTCGGCGCGGACCCGCTCGCGCGACAGCATCGCGAGCCCGGACCGCTCCGCGAGCGCCGCCGAGAAGCCGGCCGGATCGAGCGGGCCCTCCCCGTAGGCGGCGTGGAAGCGGAAGAAGCGCAGGATGCGCAGGTAGTCCTCCCGGATGCGCGCCGCCGGCTCGCCGATGAAGACGACGCGATGCGCCTCGAGATCCGCCAAGCCGCCGACGTAGTCGTGCACCGTCCCGTCGGCGCCGACCGAGAGGGCGTTGATGGTGAAGTCGCGCCGTTGCGCGTCGGCCCGGAAGTCGCGTCCGAAGCGGACCGTGGCGCGCCGGCCATGGGTCTCGACATCCTCGCGCAGGGTCGTGACCTCGTAAGGCGCGCCGTCGGCGACGACGGTGACGGTGCCGTGCGCGATCCCGGTCGGCACCGGCTTGAAGCCCGCCGCCTTCGCCCGCGCCGCGACGGTGTCGGGCGTCGCGGTCGTCGCGAGGTCGACGTCGGCGACCGGGCGCCCGAGAAGGGCGTTGCGCACCGCGCCGCCGACGATGCGCGTCTCCTCGCCGTCGCCGTCGAGCGCCGCGATGAGGCGCCTCAGCGCCGGGCGCGACAAGAGCTCGGCCAAGAGCGGGCGATCGGCGGCGTTCACCGGAACTGCCCGGGAACGACGCGGCCGTTCTCGAGATGGGGCGGCACGAACGCGCCCTCATGGCGCTCGGCGGTGAGCCCGGTGTAGAGGAGCGAGCCCGCCGCGATGGTCAGGCCGGCGACGACGAGCCAGAAGCTCTGGTCGCTCCAATGCGCCCACAGGAAAGGGTTGCGCCGCCTCAGGATCAGATAGAGGGCGAAGATCGCGAAGGGGATGAGAAACAGGAGCGCTTCTTCGAAGAACGCTCGAAACATCGCTCAGGGGTCCTCGTCAGGTCGCGTCGGCGCGGGCGCCGCCCGCTCACCGCGGGCGTTCGCCCGCCTTACGACTCATAGAGCCTGACGTAGAGATTGCGAAGGATGCCGGCCGTGACGCCCCAGATGTAGCGGTCGCGGAACGGGATGGCGTAGTACTGGCGGATGCGGCCCTTCCACTCGCGGGCGTGGATCTCGTGGTTTGCCGGGTCCATCAGGAAGGACAGCGGCACCTCGAAGACGTCGGCGACCTCATGCCGGTTGAGGGTGAGCTCGAAGCGCGGCGTGACCACGCCGACCGCCGGAAACACGATGTAGCCGCTCGACGACAGGTAGCTGTCGAGATAGCCGAGCGGCCGCACGAGCCGCCGGTCGAGCCCGATCTCCTCGTCGGCCTCGCGCAGCGCGGTGTCGAGCGGCGAGGGATCGTCGGCGTCGATCTTGCCGCCCGGGAAGGCGATCTGGCCGGAATGATCGCGCAGGTTCGAGGCGCGCTCGGTCAGGAGCACGGTCGGCTCGTCGGCGTGCATGACGATCGGCACCAGGACGGCGGCGGGCTTCGGCAGCGACGCCATGACGAACGGGCGCCCGTCCATCTCCAATTCGTGATCGCCGGTCGGATTGCCCTTCGGATCGAGGATGCCGGGCGGCTCGCTCCTCAGATAGTCGAGCGCGCGCTGCTCGAACGCGTCCGATTCGATCGTCGCGAGCATCATGAGAGGTCTGCCGCCTCCGATGCGGGAGCAATGGAATAAAAATCGCCCCCTACACTAACACCGAACATGCGGGTTTCTCCAATAGCCCGCTCCTCGCCAAGCGCGATCAAATCGAAGGCGAGCGCCCGGGTGACTCGGGCCCACAGCTCGCCGCGTACCCGAAAATAGGGCTTTATACCACCAAAGCCG
>JAJKJG010000006.1 GCA_021154065.1 Methylobacterium sp. | reverse complement strand
TAAAAATGGTTAGCGCCCAGGCGCTTAAGCGCTTTGGGGAGAGTTCGGAAGAACTAGCTAGAGCGCGAACGATCTAACTACGAATCTGGGGGTCAGAGGTTCGAATCCTTTCGGGCGCGCCACGAACTCGCTCAAGACGCCGGACCGTCTTCGAAATCGCGCATGCCGTACAGATCGGCTACAGTGAGGCGCTCGCGATCAGGCGGGCGCACGTTCCGGATGGCTTTGATGATCAGAACCCTCGCACTCGGCGCCGGTCTTTCGGCATTCGCGTCCGCAGCCCTCGCTCAGCCGCTCTACGTGGCGCGTGGACCGCGCTATGAGCGGCCGCCGGCGCCTTACAGCCAGCGCAGCCCGTACGAGACCGTGGTGTGCCAGCGCTGGTGCGATGCGGATTCCCTGCCCTGCGATCCGCCGGCGTTCAAGATCGCGGACGGCCGCTGCGCCTCGCGCACTCGCTTTTAGACGGGGTCTTATCGGCGATGCCTGCACCCGCGGCCGACCGCGCGTCGGCGCTCGGCCCCTGTCGATGCCTTGTGCTGCTGCGGACGGGTCGGCGTCGAAGCGCCCGAATACTGGGCGGGCGCGACGCGCAAATAAAAAGTGGGACGGCGCCGCCGCCCCACTGAAGTTAAGCGCCCGAGCACCCCTAAGGGTTACGCCCTCAAACGCCCCACGGGAGGAACAGACTTCTCTGTAGCCGATTCGGCTGCTTACGGCTGTGCTTCGAAGGACACAGCCACAGCCGAAGTGACGCACGGTAAGTATCGACGTCGGCCGAGCCGACTTGCTGCGCGACGGCGATCCACCCAGATTCCGCCTGATGAGCGTCCTCTCCCACGAGCCCCTGATCCGATTGGCGTGCTTCGCCGCCGTTTTCGCCGTTCTCGCGCTGTGGGAGCTGCGGGCGCCGCGTCGGGCGCAGGAAATCGGCCGCGCCTCGCGCTGGCCCGGCAATCTCGGGGTTGTGATCGTCGACACGCTGGTGCTGCGGCTGCTGTTCCCGACGGCGGCGGTCGGCGCGGCGCTCCTCGGCGAGGCGCGCGGCTGGGGGCTTCTCAACAACCTCGCCCTGCCCGTCTGGGTGAAGATCGGGATGGCGGTCGTCGTCCTCGACCTGGCGATCTATCTCCAGCACGTGCTCTTCCACGCCGTGCCGCTGTTGTGGCGGCTTCACCGCATGCATCACGCCGATCTCGAATTCGACGTCACCACCGGGGTGCGGTTCCATCCGGTCGAGATCGTGCTGTCGATGATCATCAAGATCGCGATCGTCACCGCGCTCGGCGCGCCGGCGTTAGGCGTTCTCGCCTTCGAGGTCCTCCTCAACGCGACCTCGATGTTCAGCCATGGCAACATCGCGCTGCCGCCTCGGCTCGACCGTGTGCTGCGCCTGTTCGTCGTGACGCCCGACATGCACCGGGTCCACCACTCGATCGAGCGGCGCGAAACCGACAGCAATTTCGGCTTCAACCTGCCTTGGTGGGACCGCCTGTTCGGCACCTATCGGGCGGCGCCCGCGGCCGGGCACGACGGCATGACGATCGGCATCTCGCAGTTCCGGGACGAAAAGGAGCTGCGGCTCGACCGCATGCTGCTCCAGCCGCTGCGGAAGGATTGAACGCTAGGCATGATCCCCAAAAGTGGCTACCGGTTTTCGGAAAAGATCATGCTCAAACAGGTAGAGCGGGATGACGACTCGACGAGACGTCATCGCGCTCTAAGAAAAAGCCGCCGGAACCGGCGGCTTTCCGTCGCGAATGTCGGCTGGCTCACGCCGCGCGGGCGCGGCGCTTCCGGCGCTGCTGGCCGAGGCCCATCTCCTTGGCAAGGTCCGAGCGCGCCTTGGCATAGCTCGGGGCGACCATCGGATAGTCGGGAGCGAGACCCCACTTCTCGCGGTATTGCTCCGGCGTCAGGTTGTACTGCGTGCGCAGGTGACGCTTCAGCGATTTGAACTTCTTGCCGTCCTCGAGGCAGATGATGTAGTCGGGCGTGATCGACTTCTTGATCGCGATTGCCGGCTTCGGCGCATCGGCCGAGGCTTCGGCGGCGCCGTTCCCGACCCGTGCCAGTGCGAGATGCACCTGGCTGATCAGGCCGGGCAGGTCGCCCGCCGGGACCGAATTGTTGCTCACATAGGCCGAAACGATGTCGGCAGCGAGGTCGATATAGGTGGAAGAGGCGTTCTCGCTCATTGAGTGCTTTCCTTGCTGGTCCTGTGAACTTTTGCCGCCGAGTCCAAGGTTCGTACACCGGTCGCCCGCTGAAGCGAAATCTTAGTCTCTAAGCTTGTCGACGCTGGCGCGGGCGTGGAACTAGGGCTCGCCGCCCAGATTATGGTCTCGATTAGATCAGCCCGAGACAGAACACAAGTAGAAAATTCCCGAACATTCAGGATTTCACCATGATTTCCTGCAACACGCCGGCAGAACCACGCAAGAAACGGTTGCGACAGGCAAGGATTGCCAGCGCTTGTCCGACTTGTGCGGCCGCGCCATAACCCCACATCCGCACCCAACCCCCTGTGCCCAAGCCGGACACCTGACGATGAAGAGCGATCGCCTGCAGCTGCCACCGTCCGAGCCGCCGGTCTTTGCCGAGCCGCGCGAGTTCGAAGTCCACGGCGTTCGGCTGCGCGACGATTTCGCCTGGCTCAAGGCCGCCAACTGGATGGACGTGCTCAAGGACCCGGCCGTCCTGCCGCCGCGGATCCGAGCCCACCTCGAGGCCGAGAACGCGTTTTCGCAGGCGGTGCTCGCCGGCGCGGCGCCGCTGCGCGAGCAAATCGTCGCCGAAATGCGCGGCCGCATCAAGGAGGACGACTGGACCGTGCCGGAGGTCGACGGCGCCTTCGCCTACTCGACCCGTTACCGCGAGGGCGGCCAGCACCCGCTCGTCTGCCGCGAGCCGCGCAACGGTGGACAGTCCGAGATTCTTCTCGACGGCGATGCCGAAGCGAAGGGCGCCGCGTTCTTCGATCTCCACGACGCCGACCATTCCCCCGACCATCGGCTTCTCGCCTGGAGCGCCGATACCAAGGGTTCCGAGCTCTTCACGATCCGGGTCCGCGACCTCGCGACTGGGAAAGATCTCGCCGACGAGGTGCTCGCGACCGCGGGCGAAGTCGTGTGGTGCTCGGATTCGGAGACCTTCTACTATGTCGAGGTCGACGAAAAGCATCGCCCGGTCCGGGTCAAGCGCCACCGCATCGGCACGCCGGCGGCGGAGGACGCGCTTGTCTATGAGGAGACCGAATCCGGCTGGTTCATCGATCTCGACGTCACGACCTCGGCGCTCTTCATCGTGCTGACGGTCAGCAATCACGAGACCTCGGAGGTGTGGCTGCTCGACCGCAAGGACCCGAGCGCTTCGCCCCGGCTCGTCGCCGCCCGCGACGCGGGCGTGCTTTATTCGGTCGACCACCACGGCAGCGACCTCGTCATCCTGACGAACGCCGACGCCGCCGAGGATTTCAAGATCGTCACGGCGCCGCTCGCCGCGTCCGAACGCCGGAACTGGCGCGAGCTCATCCCGCACCGGCCGGGCATCATGATCCTCTTCCACATGGCGCTCGCCCGCCATCTCGTGCGGCTCGAGCGCCAGGACGCGAACCCGCGCATCGTCGTGCGCGACATCTGGACCGGGGCGGAGCACGCCGTCGATTTCGACGAGGAGGCCTATTCGCTGACCGTCAGCCCCGGCTACGAGTTCGACACCGAGACCATCCGGTTCTCCGATTCCTCGATGGCGACGCCGAGCGAGGTTTACGACTACGATGTGCGCACCCGCGCGCGCGTCTTGCGCAAGCGCCAGGAGGTCCCAAGCGGCCACGACCCATCCGCCTATGTGACGCGCCGGATCTTCGCGACGGCGCCCGACGGCGAGCAGGTCCCGATCTCGCTCCTGCACCGCCGCGGGCTCGTCCTCGACGGTAAGCCGCCGTGCCTCCTCTACGGCTACGGCTCCTACGGCTCCTCGATGCCGGCGAACTTCCGCACCAGCCCGCTCTCCCTCGTCGACCGCGGCTTCGTCTACGCCATCGCCCATGTCCGCGGCGGCACGGAGAAGGGCTGGGGCTGGTACACGCAGGGCAAGCGCGAGAACAAGCCCAACACCTTCAAGGACTTCGTTGCCTGCGCGGAAGCGCTGACGGCGGCGGGCTACACGGCGCGCGGGCGCATCGTCGCCCATGGCGGCAGCGCCGGCGGCATGCTCATGGGCGCCGTCGCGAACATGGCTCCCGACCTCTTCGCCGGCATCGTCGCCGACGTGCCCTTCGTCGACGTCCTCAACACGATGCTCGACGGCGACCTGCCGCTGACTCCGCCGGAATGGCCGGAGTGGGGAAATCCGGGTGAATCCGAGGCGGATTTCCGCACCATCCTGTCCTATTCCCCCTATGACAACGTGAAGCCGCAGCGCTACCCGCCGATCCTCGCGCTCGGCGGCCTCACCGATCCGCGGGTGACCTATTGGGAGCCGGCGAAGTGGGTCGCGCGCCTGCGCGCCACCATGAGCGGTGGCGGCCCGGTGCTCCTGAAGATCAACATGGAGGCCGGGCACGCCGGGGCGGCGGGGCGGTTCGACCGCCTCGAGGAGGTCGGCCTGATCTACGCCTTCGCGGTCCGGGCAATCGAGGGGTTCGAGGACGTGGAGGCGCGCTCGGCCGCATGACCACGGCCAGCTTCGCCATTGCCTAAACCCGCCCGAAAAAAATTTAAAGCCGGTTGGAACCGGCTGTCGGGGGCCGCGTTGAATGGGTATCACCGGCCATTCTCTGCCCCCACCGGCCGGCACCTTTTAGCGAGCGCCCCTCAGGGGCGCTTCTTTTTTTGCGCGGGCGGAACGCTTCAGCCGCTCCGCGGTCCGCCGTCCTCGCCGCCGGCGGCGATGAAATCCTTCAGCTCGTCCAAGGATTTGAAACGGTAGCGGCCGGTCGGGGTGTCGGCCTCGATCGCGCCGTCGGCGTACATCACATAGGAGTTGCCGCCCGAATTGTAGGTCCCGACAACGGCGGGGCCCGAGGTTTCCGGCTCGGCCGGCTCTTCTTCGCGTGGCGGGGCGGCCCGCATCGGAGGTTCGGGCGGACCGGACTCCGGAATGATGTCGGCAGCCTTGAGCACCGCCTGCTCTTCCTGCCCGACGGCAGCGACCGGACCGCGCCGCTCGGCGGCGGGCGGTGGACCCTCGGCTTCGGGAGCCGGCCGGCTTTCGAAAGATCGCGGCGACGGGAAGACCGTCCCCAACCGCATCACATGGTCGCGGAAATTCGCCAGCTCGCGCTCGATCCGCCGGATCCGTGCCGCGACGACCGCGATACCGAGCAAAACGAGCCCGCCCGCCAGCACCGTCGCGCCGGAGATCACCATCGTCCAGCCGCGCTCGTTCAGGACGATGCCGTAGCCGTAGGCGATGGACGCCGCGCCGCCGCCGATCATCGCCAGCGCGATCACATACAGCGCGATGACCATCATCCCTCCGGACGCGCTCCCAAACCCTCAGCGACTCTAGAGGCTTGGCCGTGGTTTGCAACCAAGCTCGCGGCGGCTCGGCCGTTGCCGTCCTGGCCGTCTCGGCTTAACAACGCTGCCCGGGACAGCCCCGGCGCATTTCATGCACCGCCAGGGGGCACGACAACCCGTAAGGAGAGGCCGATGACGTTCACTCTGCCCGATCTGCCCTATGCCTACGACGCCCTCCAGCCCTACATGTCGAAGGAGACGCTCGAGTTTCACCACGACAAGCATCACGCGGCCTACGTCAACACCGGCAACACTCTCCTGAAGGGCTCGGAACTCGAGGGCAAGAGCGTCGAGGAGGTGGTGAAGGGCTCGTTCGGCAAGAACCAGCCGCTCTTCAACAACGCCGGCCAGCACTACAACCACATCCATTTCTGGCAGTGGATGAAGCCGAAGGGCGGCGGATCGGTCCCCGGGACCCTCGAGAAGAAAATCGCCCAGGACCTCGGCGGCGTCGACAAGATGAAGGAGGACTTCATCCAGGCGGGCGTGACGCAGTTCGGATCGGGCTGGTGCTGGATCGCCGTCAAGGACGGCAAGCTCGCGATCATGAAGACGCCGAACGGCGAGAACCCGCTGGTGCATGGCGCGAAGCCCATCCTCGGCTGCGACGTCTGGGAGCACTCCTATTACATCGACTACCGCAACCGTCGCCCGGACTACCTCAAGGCGTTCCTCGAAAATCTCGTGAACTGGGAGCACGTCGAGAAAATGTATTCCGAGGCGACGCGCTGATCTCGTTGCCCTCTCCTCGTTATCCCGGAAGCGGCCTAGCCGCTATCCGGGATCATGCTCCGGCCGGGATGACGCTTAGACCGTAGGGCGGGGCACGAGCTCGATGCCGCGCTCCGCCAGCAGCTCTCCAAACCGATCCGAGCCGAGATAGGCGAGCTCTTCGGCCCGGCTCCGCGGCACCGGATCGAAAGGCTCGAGCTCACGGTCCGGATGCGCCGGATGGCACATGACCACCGGCCGCGGGCCGAGCCGCGCAAAGGCGGCCTCGAACACGGCCGCGACATCCGTCGGCTGCTCGAAGGAACGGTAGCCCGAAAACCCCTCATTGGTATCGAACCCGGCGCGGCTGGCGTGCTTGCGGAAGCCGAGCCCGAGAGCTTCGAGGACGAGCGCCTTTCCGGCGGCGATGCGGCGGCCGAGGATCGCACCGAGATCGTCCGTCGGATCGCGCAGCCATAAGGCGTGAAGACCTCGGCGCCGGAGCACTTCGAGAAGCACCCCGCGCAGGCCGGGCAGCACATGCACGTGCTGGTGGCCGT
>JAJKJG010000005.1 GCA_021154065.1 Methylobacterium sp. | reverse complement strand
TCCGGCGGCAGCGGCTCCTCAGGGAAGACGTCGAGCACCGCCCCGCCGAGGCTCTCGTCGGCGAGCTTGTCGAGGAGCGCGTCGCAGTCGAAGACCTTGGCGCGCCCGACGATGGCGACGCCGGCGTGGCGCGGCAGGAGGTCGAGCCGGCGGCGGTCGATCATGCCTTCGGTCTCCCGCGTCAGCGGCAGCGACGAGACGAGGAAATCGGTCTGCGGCAGGAGCTCGTCGATCGCGGCGAAGGTGACGGATCGGTCGACGTGCTCGCGCCGGCCGCCGGAGCGGGTGACGCTGATCGTCGTCGCGCCGACAAGCTTGAGCAGCCTTGCGCCTTCGCCGCCGATCGCGCCGACGCCGAGAAGCATCGCGCGCTTGCCGGCGACCGTGCTCTCGAAGCGCGGCGCCCAGCGCCGGTGCTGCTTGTCCCTCGCAAAGCGCGGGATGGCATAGTTCAGCATCAGCACCGCCGCGAGGATGAACTCGCCCCCCTTCTCGCGATGGACGCCGCTGGCGTTGGTCAGAACCGCGCCGGGCGGCATGAGCGGCAGCAGGGCCTCGACGCCGGCCGAGGTGCTCTGCAGCCATCTCAGCTCTTTGGCATCGGCGAGCGATTTCGGCTTGCGCACCGCAAACAGGATCTCGGCGTCGGACTGGCCGTCGGTTCGGTCCGGATCGTCGTTGATCGTGACGACGAGGCGTTCGCGCAGTCCCTGGTGAGCGGCGAGGATGCGCTCGAGATGCGCCGGCGTGAAGCGAAGCGCCTCGGTCTCGGCATTGTTCTCGACGTGGATCCGGACGCGGGCTTTCGGCACGGTGGGGCTCCTGCGGGCCCGGCGCTCTTGCGGCCGGCCGGGGTTTCCATCGCCGCAGTGGTAGGTCAGTTTCATGCCGATGCAATGGCGCGCCCGCGGGCGGCGCCCGACGGGAGCGGTGCGTTGAGTGTGGTGATCTGCGGCGGCGGCGTCATCGGAGCGTGCGTTGCCTATTTCCTCGCCCGGCGCGGCCTGAAGCCGATCGTCGTCGAGCGGACAGGGGTGGCCTGCGCCGCGTCGGGCAAGTCCGGCGGCTTCCTGGCGCGCGACTGGTGCGACGGCACCCCGCTCGAGCGTCTCGCGCGCCGCAGGCTTCGCGCTCCATGCGAGCCTCGCCGAGGAGCTTCACGACGACTGGGGCTACCGGCGGATGACCACCTATGCCGGGTATGGCCCGGCGGCCGGCGGTCCGGCGCGCCGCCACCGGCTGCCCTGGGTGTCGGATGCCATCGCCTTGAGCGATCGCCTCGGCACCACCGCGACGACGGCGCAAGTCGATCCCGGCCGCTTCACGAGCGCGATGATGCGCGCCGCCGCGGCGCATGGCGCCGAGTTGCGTCGCGCCGCCCTGACCGGCATCGCGCGCCGCGACGGCGCCGTCGCGGCCGTCGAGACGGACGAGGGAGCGATCGCCACTGACGCCGTCGTCATCGCCATGGGGCCGTGGTCGCGCCTGGCCGCCGAATGGCTGCCGCTCCCGCCGGTCTACGGCCTCAAGGGCCACAGCCTCGTCTTCGAGACCGGATCCCGCCTGCCGGCCGAGGCGCTGTTCATCGAATACGAGGAGGCCTCGGGCACGCGCTCCTCGCCTGAAGTCTTCCCGCGCGCCGACGGCACCACCTATGTCTGCGCGATCTCCTCGGAGAGCCCGGTGCCGCTCGACCCTGCCGCGGTGAGGCCCGACCCCGGCGCGATCGAGCGCCTCGAGGCGATCTGCGGGGCGCTGTCGCCGGTGCTGGCCGAGAGCCCGATCCTTGCGCGCCAGGCCTGCTACCGCCCGGTGACGGCGCACGGCCTGCCGCTGATCGGCCCGGTGCCGGGCGTCGCCGGCGCGTTCGTCGCCACCGGCCACAGCATCTGGGGCATCCTCAACGCGCCGGCGACCGGCGAGGCGCTGGCGGAGCTGATCGTCGAGGGGGCAGCGCGCACGGTGGATCTGTCGGCGTTTGCGCCGGGGCGATTCGGGTGACCGAGCCGGTGCGCGCGTCGCGCCCCCGCTCTTTGACGGTGCCATCGTGCGAGGCCCGGAGCGGTCGGGAGGATCGCGCGCGACCACGGTCACGGCCCCGCTTTCTTGATCCGCCTGCCAAATCGGTGCATGACGGCCCGACCTCGAAACAGACCCGCCCTTCGGACGAGCGCATGTTGGAGCCCCTTCGCGTCGGCGTCGCCGGCCTCGGTACGGTCGGCGCGGCGGTGGTGCGGATCCTCGCGCGCCAGGACAACGCGCTCGCCGAGCGCTGCGGCCGCCCGATCCGGGTCACGGCGGTCTCGGCGCGCGAGCGAGCCAAGGCGCGCGGCATCGACATCTCGGGCCATGCCTGGTTCGACGATCCGGTCGATCTCGCGCGCTCGCGGGAGGTCGACTGCGTCGTCGAGCTCATCGGCGGCGGCGACGGCGCGGCGAAGGACACGGTCGAGACCGCGCTTGCCTCCGGCCATCACGTCGTCACGGCGAACAAGGCGCTGCTCGCCAAGCACGGGCTCGCTCTGGCGCCGCTCGCCGAGCGCTGGGGCGTGGCGCTGAGCTTCGAGGCCGCGGCGGCCGGCGGCATCCCGGTCATCAAGACCCTGCGCGAGGCCCTGCACGGCAACGCCGTGTGGCGCGTCTACGGCATCCTCAACGGCACCTGCAACTACATCCTGTCGCGCATGGAGCAGGAGGGCCTCTCGTTCGCGGAGTGCCTCGCCGACGCGCAGCGCCTCGGCTACGCCGAGGCCGACCCGACCTTCGACGTCGAGGGCTTCGACACCGCGCACAAGCTCTCGATCCTGACGAGCCTCGCCTTCGGCACCGAGATCGACGCCGAGGCGATCTATATCGAGGGCATCTCCAAGATCGCGCCGCTCGACCTCAAGCTCGCCGACGAGCTCGGCTACCGCATCAAGCTGCTCGGCGTCGCCGAGCGCACCCCGTCCGGCGTCGAGCAGCGCGTGCACCCGACGATGGTGCCGAAATCCTCCTCGATCGCGCAGGTCATGGGCGTCACGAACGCCGTCACCATCGACGCCGACGCGGTGCGCGAGCTGACCCTCATCGGCCCGGGCGCCGGCGGCGACGCCACCGCCTCGGCGGTCGTCGCCGACATCGCCGATATCGCCAGCGGCACCGTCCGCCCGCCCTTCGGCCGCCCGGTGGCGCGGCTCGAGAAGCCGCAGCGCGCGCCGATGCAGCGCCACGAGGGCGGCTACTACATCCGCCTGACGGTGCCGGACCGGCTCGGCACCGCGGCGGGCGTCGCGCGCCACATGGCGGACGAGGAAATCTCGCTCGAGAGCATCGTCCAGAAGCGCTCGGACATCGCCGCGACCAAGGACCCGCACGGCCGGTCCGGCGCGCCGGTGTCGCTCGTCCTCGTCACCTACGCGGCGACCGAAGCCTCGATCCGCAGGGCGCTCGACAAGATCGCGGCCGACAGCCTCGTCTCCGAGCCGCCGCAGGTGATCCGCATCGAGCGCGAGTGAGGCCGCGGCGCGCATTGCGCCCGACGCGATTTAACGTCAAGCTTCAGACGCGAGCTCCGGGCGGAGAGCAACCCAGACGACGCGGCTGGTTCCCCGGGCGAAGCATCGCCGATTGCAAGCACCGGAGGATGGCATGCCCGACTCAGGCCTCGAAGAAACCCTCGACGCAGCCGGCTACGCCAAGGTCATCGTCGCCTTGCGGCCGGCCCAGGCCGCGAGCCTGACGACAGGCGCGACGGCGATGGTCGCGGCCTCGATCGCGAACGTCCGGGACAGCCTGCAGAACCATTTCATCATCCCGAGCGAGTCTCAGTTCGCGAGCCTCGCCATGGCGGCAAAGCGCGCCACCGGCCGGCGCGCCCCGGCGGGCGGGGCCGCCCCGGCGCCGCGGATGCGCATGTATCCGCATCTCGGCCTGGCGCTCGGCTTTGCCGACAAGAGCGGCGTCGCGGCGCTCGAAAGCGACGCCCTCGTCAGCAAGGTGGTGAAGGCGCCGGAGCTCAGCCTCATTCGGCCGGTCGCGGCGCGCGCCGCAAAGCAGACGAACGAGACGACGTGGGGCATCCAGCGCCTCCGAGCCGAGCGGCTCTGGGCCGCCGGCTTCACCGGCAAGGGCGTCGTCGTCGGCCACCTCGACACCGGGCTCGACGGCACGCATCCGGCGCTCAACGGGGCGATCAAGAACTTCGCCGAATTCGACATGATGGGGGACAGGGTCCCGAACGCCAAGCCGCACGACAGCGGCGAGCACGGCACCCACACCGCCGGCACCATCGCCGGGCGGGCCGGCCAGATGGGCGCCTTCGGGGTGGCGCCGGACGCCCAGGTCGCCAGCGCGATGGTGATCGAAGGCGGGCAGGTGATCGATCGCATTCTCGCCGGCATGGACTGGATCATATCCGAGGGCGTCCGGATCATGAGCATGTCGCTCGGCCTGAGGGGCTTCACCCCGGCCTTCCAGGCCGTGGTCGACGCCTTGCGGGCGAACAACGTGCTGCCGGTGATCGCGGTCGGCAACGAATTCGCCAACACCAGCCGCTCGCCGGGAAATTACGCCAACGTCCTGTCGGTCGGCGCGAGCGACCGCAACGATCGTGTCGCCGATTTCTCCGGCAGCCAGAAGTTCAATCGGCCGGACGACGCGCTCGTCCCCGATATCGTCGCGCCCGGCGTCGCGGTGCTGTCCTGCGTTCCGGGCGGATTTGCCGAGATGGACGGCTCCTCCATGGCGACGCCGCATGTCGCCGGGCTCGCGGCCCTCCTCCTGCAGGCGAAGCCGGACGCGAGCGCGCAAGAGCTCGAGGACGCGATCCTGCAATCCTGCTCGCGCCCGGCATCGATGCCGGAAGCGCGCGCCAATCGTGGCGTGCCCGATGCCGTCAAGGCGTTCGCCGCCCTCACCGGGGCGACGCTCCCGGCCGCGCTTGCCGCCGCACCGCCGGCGCGCCGACGGGGCAGGGCCGCGAAGGCGCCGCGCCGGCCGCGCCAACCGATGCCGGTCGCGGGCAAGGCGCGGGCGGCCGGGAAGTCGTCGCGCGCCGCCGGAAAGTCGCGGGCAGCCGGAAAGGCAGCGGGCTCGACGCGGGCCGCGAGCAAGCGAACCGCCGCGAAGCGAGGCGCGAAGCGCGGCGGCAAAGGGTCCGGGCGCAAATAGCGCCGGCGCCGCTGCGCCGATGCGCGGGTGGAAGGATCAGACCCCATATAGGCTTCACAAAGAGAGAGGGATCCGCTCATG
>JAJKJG010000004.1 GCA_021154065.1 Methylobacterium sp. | reverse complement strand
CGCCCTTGGCGTCGCGCAGGAGCGCCGTCACGAACACCGTCTCGCCGGAGCGGTAGACGCCGCGCTCGGGAAAGACATAGGCGTCGACGGCGCCCGGCGCGACGCGGCCCTTGACGCCGCGGTCGGTGAGGTCGAAGGCGCTCGAGCCGAGGTCGAGGAAGCCGTAATCCTCGCCGGTCGAGGCGACGATCAGGCCCGGCGCGTTGCCGCCCTCGCCGCGCGCGAGGCCGGGATCGAAGGCGACATGGCCGGCGGCATCGGTCGATTTCGTCGCCAGCACGTCGTTGTTGCGGGCGACGAGGCGGATCTCGACATTGGCGAGCGGCTCGGCGGTCGCGAGCGAGCGCACGAGCGCGTGGACGCCGTCCTTGCCCTTGAAGCCGGTGAGCCCGAGGTCGGAGACGACGAACCACTGCGTCGCCCTGGCGCTGTAGTCCTCCTCGGCCGGCGCGGCGCCCTTCGGCCGGGCGATCATGACGTAGACGCCGGGCTCGAGCTTGCCGACGGCCTCGGTGACCGGGAAAGCCGTGACCACGTCGCGATTGAGCTCGGACTTCGTCTCGAGCGAGCCGGACCAGATCTTCCGGCCCTTCTCGGTCGCGATGGTCTCGGCCGCGGAGCGGTTGATCTGGCCGAGGAACTCCTCGGAGCGCACCGTCGGCAGGAGGTTGCGGTCGCCGATGCGGTAGATCTCGACCTCGGCGCCGGCGGTGTTGACCGAGACCAGCGGGATGCCCTCCTGGCCGGTGCGCGGCAGGACGTAGTTGCGGCCGGTGAAGCGGACCTGCGGCGAGCGGTCGCGGACATAGACCTCGTAGTCCGCCGACTTCAGCAGGCTCTCGCCGACCGACGACGGCAGGCCCTGGCGGAGCACGAAGGCGTAGCGCTCGCCATGCTTCAGGCCGTCGACGCAGAGCTGCGAGCTCTCCGTCGTGATCGCGGCGTTCGCCGCGCCGGACACCGCAACGAAGGGCCCGAAGTCGACGCGCCCCTGGGCCAGCGGCTCCGAGAAGTTGAAGCACACCCGCGGCGAGGCGGAATCCGAGTCGACCTTGTAGTTGGTGATGCGGAAGCCGCGCTTCTCGCGCAGCTCCTCATAGGTCTTGCGCAGGGCGGGCTCGTCGGCGAGCTGGAGGCTTGCCACATAGGCGTTGAGCGCCGGCCGCCAGTCCTCGCTCATGACGTAGAGATCGCCGAGGAGGGCGAGCGCCTCGGCCTCGGCGGCACGCGTCGTCGCGCGCTGATAGGCGACGTAGGCGGCGGCCGTGCCGCGCTCGCGGAGCTGGTAGCGCTCGGTATAATCCTTGGGCGTCACCGCCTTGACGGCCTTGACGAAGCCGACCCAGTTGGCGGCGTTCTTCGGCTCGAGCGCGATCGCGGCGGCGTAGAGGCTCATCGCCCCGCGCTGGTTCGAGCGGCTCATGAGCCCCTCGGCGTCGCGGCGCAGCTGCGCCGCCGGGCGGCCGGCGGCGGTCGAGCCGGCCTCGGTCTTCAGCTTCTCCTCGAGGCGCACCCCTTCGCTCGCGAGATCGTCGCGCACGAAGCTCTTCTGGGCAAGCGCGGCGGTGGCGCAGAGAAGGGCCGCGGCGACGGCCGCGGCGCGCGCGAAGGTCTTGAGCATCTGGTGTTCCTCGTGGGCTTTTCGCCCGTGGGTTAGCGCGGCCGGCCGCGCGTGCGATGCGGCGGCGCACGGACAGGAACCTATCACTCGGCTCCGGCGCCGCAAACGGGGCGAGACTCGATTCGACGCCGGCGGTCTGTCACAGTCCCGGGCGGAGGATCAGGCCATGAGAACGACGCGACCGGCATTGGCGGCGGCGCTCTTCGCCGCGGCGGCGCTTTTTGCCGCGGCGGCGATCGGCCCCGACGCTTCGGCACAGGCGCCAAAACCGCCGCCGGCGCCGGCGGCGGCACAGACCGACGCCGCCTACGAGGCCGCGCGGTTAGCCTTCGAGGCCCTGCCGGAGACGGAGTGCAAGGCGATCCAGGAGGCGCTGGTGTGGACCGGCGACCACAACGGCGTCACCAGCGGCGGCTTCGGCCGGCGCACCTTCGAGGCCATCATCGCCTACCAGAAGCGCGGCGGGCTCAAACCCGACGGCACCCTCGACGCGAAGGAGCGGGCGGCGCTCGAGGCCGCCGCGAAGAAGCTCAAGGACGGCGCCAAATTCGCGGTCGTGACCGACGCCAAGACCGGCATCGCGATCGGCATCCCGCAGGCCGTGCTGCCGAAGCGCGACGTCAACCCGAACGGCGGCTCGCGCTGGCAGAGCGCCGACGGCAAGATCACCCTCGACACCCGCGCCTTCAAGGACGGCGAGACCGATCTTCCCGCCCTCTACGAGCGCACCCTCGCGATCCAGTCGCCGCGGCGGCAGGTCGCCTACAAGGTCCTGCGGCCGGAGTTCTTCGTCGTCTCGGGCGAGACCGCGACCGGCAAGTTCTACACCCGCTACGCGAGCGGCCCGGGCGGCATCCGCGGCTTCTCGCTCGGCTACGACAAGGCGGCCGCGAAGGCGTTCGATCGCACCGTGATCGCGATCGCGAACAGCTTCACGCCCTTCCCGGAGGCGGCGAGCGCCGCAGCGACCGGGCCGGCGCCGCCGGCGCGCCCGGCCAATCTCGAGCCGACGCGGCCGACCGGCCCGATCGCCACCGGGCTCTCGGTCGGCCCGCGCATGCTCGTCACGAGCGCCGCCGTCGAGGCTTGCCCGGAGTTGCGGGTCGCCAAGGGCAAGGCGCGGCTCGTCAAGGCCGACAAGGCCGCCGGGCTCGCGCTTCTCGAGGTCGAGGCGCCGCGGCGGGCGACCCCGCCTGGCGTGCGGACTGACGCGCTCGGCGCCGACACCGGCGTCGTGGCGCTGTTCTATGCCGGCAGCGCCGATCTCGCGGTCGTCCCGGGCGAGACCGGATCGGCCGCGACGCTCGTCGCGCCGCTGCAGCCGGGCGCCGCCGGCGGGCCGGTCTTCGACCGCGCCGGGCGCCTCGCCGGGCTGATCGGGGCGATGCCGGAGGCGCCGCGCCGCGTCGCCGGCATCGTGCCGCCGGCCCGCTACGGGCTCGTTTCCGCGACCGAGCTCGCGAAGTTCCTCGAGGGCGCCGGTGCGACGCTCGCCGCCGCGCCCGCGGGGCCGGACCGCACCGCGGGCGAGATCGCCGCCGCGGCGGGCGCCGCCGTCGTGCCGATCGAGTGCGCGCACTGAGGCCGCCGCACCGGAAGGTTGTGCCGCCGCGCCTCCTGCCGCTGCGTTAAGCCGTTGCGCCGAAAGACGTTTGACAGCGCTTGCCGCCGCGTGTCTCATCCGGCCGAACACCGGCCCGCCCATCGATGCGGCGCGCCATAAAGCGGGCGCGGGGGCGCGCACGCGATGTGAGAGGGAGACGGGCATGAACAGGGGTTGGAAGATCACGGCGGCGGCCGTCGCGCTCGCCGCGGGCACCGCCATGGGGGTGCTCTCGGCCGCGGCGCAGACGACGCTGCGCGTCGTCATGCATTCGGACCTCAAGATCGTCGATCCGATCTGGACCACGGCCTACATCACCCGCAACCACGGCTACATGGTCTACGACACACTCTTCGCCATGGACGAGAAGGGCGAGATCAAGCCGCAGATGGTCGAGAAATACGACGAGTCGGCGGACAAGAAGACCTACACCTTCACGCTCCGCGAGGGGCTTCTCTGGCACGACGGCAAGCCGGTCACGGCCGACGACTGCATCGCCTCGATCCGGCGCTGGGGCGCCAAGGACGCGCTCGGCCAGAAGCTCATGACCTTCGTCGAGTCGATGACGGCGGGCGACGACCCGAGGACCTTCACGATCAAACTCAAGGACCCGACCGGCCTCCTCATCTTCGGCCTCGGCAAGCCGTCCTCGGCGGTGCCGTTCATGATGCCGAAGCGCATCGCCGAGACCGATCCCAACACCCAGATCTCGGAATTCATCGGCTCCGGCCCGTTCGTGTTCAAGACCGACGAGTGGAAGCCGGGCGACAAGACGGTCTACCTCAAGTTCGACAAGTACAAGCCCCGCGCCGAGCCGGCCTCGGGCCTGGCCGGCGGCAAGGTCGTGAAGGTGGATCGCGTCGAGTGGCGGGCGATCTCCGACCACCAGCAGGCGATGAACGCGCTCATCGCCGGCGAGATCGACTACATGGAGGCGCCGAAGCACGATCTCCTGCCCCTCGCCAAGGCCGAGCCGAATCTCTACCTCGTCGACTGGAACCCGCTCGGCAACCAGTACACCTTCCGCCCGAACTGGCTGCACAAGCCGTTCGACAACCCGAAGATCCGCCAGGCGCTCTGGTACGCGTTCAACCAGAAAGACTTCCTCGACGCGGTCATCGGCGACCCGACCTACTACAAGGTCTGCAAGTCGATGTTCGTCTGCGGCACCCAGCTCGCCTCCGACAAGGGCATGCAGGGCCTCCTCGAGTCGAACTTCCAGAAGGCGCGCGAGCTCCTCAAGGAAGCGAACTACGACGGCACGCCGGTGCTGCTCATGCACTCGACCGACCTTGACGTGCTGACGAACCTCGCGCCGGTAGCAAAGCAGCTCATGGAGAAGGCCGGCTTCAAGGTCGACATGCAGTCGATGGATTGGCAGACGGTCGTCGCCCGGCGGGCGAAGAAAGAGCCGCCGGGCCAGGGCGGCTGGAACGCCTTCATGACCTCCTGGGTCTCGGCCGACATCCTGAACCCGGTGATGACCGGCTTCCTCAACGCCGCCTGCGACAAGGCGATGTTCGGCTGGCCCTGCGACGAGACGATGGAGAAGCTCCGCGACGACTTCGCCCGCGAGACCGACCCGGCCAAGCAGAAGGCGATCGCCGAGGCGGTGCAGGTCCGCGACACCGAGGTGACGACGCACCTCTACCTCGGCCAATGGTACCAGCCCGGCGCCTCGCGCAAGAACGTCAGCGGCTATCTCACCGCCCCGGCGCCGGTGTTCTGGAACGTCGAAAAGAAGGGCTCCTGACCTCTCCCAAAAGAACGGGAGAGGTGGCGCGCGCTTCGCTTCAACTCCTCACCCTTCGCTGCGCCTCCATATACCGGCGCAGCACCGCGTTGATGCGGGTCTGGTAGCCGCGGCCGTGGGACTTGAACCAGGCGAGGACGTCGGTGTCGAGCTTGAGGCCGACCGGCACCTTCTCCGGCGGGTGAACGAAGGTGGCCGTTGCCCATTCCTCATCGGTGTAGGCGCGTGAGTCCGGATCGCTCTCGGCGTTCGCCGTGAGCTCCTCGTCCGTCATCGCGTCGACCCGCGTCCAGTCGGACCGGTCGTCGAGCGGCACCAGCGTACCGTCGGGCTTTCTCTCGTACATCCGGCCGTCCAACAGGACGGCGCGGATTTCAGTGCTCGCGTTCCCGGGTTCCATCGCGCACGCCCTTACCTCTCCCGGAGGAGACCTCTGCAAAAGGCGGTAGCGGATCACCGTGAAGGGTGATTCAGTTGCGGTTGGTCGCGGGGGCTTGGGCGATGGGCGGGAAGCAGCTGAGCTTT
>JAJKJG010000003.1 GCA_021154065.1 Methylobacterium sp. | reverse complement strand
CGGGCCGGGCTCGACGCCACCCGCTACCGCCTCCAGCACGACGTGCTGATGGCGCGGCCGCTGCTTTTCATCGCGATGGTGTTCGTGGCGGCGTCGGTTTCGCTGCGATTCTTCCGCTTCGGGGGCGTTTCCCGGATGGTCTTCGGCGGCGTCGCGGCCGGATTCCTGCTCTATGTCGCGACCTCGCTGATGCAGGACCTCGGCGGCTCGGGGCTCGTCGGGCCGGCGGTCGCGGCCTGGTTCCCGGCGGTCGTCGGCAGTTTGCTTGGTACCCTCGCTTTGTTGTACCAAGAGGACGGGTGATAATGGTCCTTCAAGCAAGGGGCCGCCCGGGAGCGGGTATGGGAAGGGGTCGGATCGCCGCATTGGCCGTCGCGGCGGCGCTGCTGTGCGGCGCCGGCGTCGATTCGGCCATGGCCCAGGGCACGATGAACGACGCCCTGACGCGCCGCGTGCAAGCGGGCGAGGGCAAGGACCGGCTCCTCCTCGAGGCGAAGGAGATCGTCTACGACAACGACAACAACACGGTGTCGGCGGTCGGCGACGTCGAGCTCTACTACCAGGGCCGGACGCTGCAGGCCGACCGGGTGACCTACGACCGCAAGAGCGGCCGGGTGGTCGCGCAGGGCAACGCCCGGATGGTCGAGGCGAACGGCGCCGTCATCACCGGCGACCGCTTCGACCTCACCGAGGACTTCAAGAACGGCTTCATCGATTCGCTCCGGGTCGAGCAGACGGTCATCCAGCGCGGGCGCTCCAGCCGGACCTATTTCACGGCGCCCCGCGCCGAGCGCGTCGAAGGCGACCAGATGGTCTTTGAGCGCGGCACCTACACGGCCTGCGAGCCCTGCAAGGAGCACCCCGAGCGCCCGCCGCTGTGGCAGGTGAAGGCGGCGCGGATCATCCACAACAACGAAGAGCGGATGATCTACTACGAGAACGCGACGCTCGAGTTTTACGGCTACCCGATCGCCTACATGCCGTATTTCTGGTCGCCCGATCCGACGGTGAAGCGCAAGACCGGCTTCCTGGCGCCGCACTACATCGCCTCGAGCTCGCTCGGCACCGGCGTCGCCATCCCGTTCTACTGGGATGTCGCGCCGAACATGGATCTGACGCTTCAGCCGACCTTCCTCTCGCGCCAGGGCGTTCTCGGCCAGGCCGAATGGCGCCATCGCCTGCTCACCGGCTCCTACAACATCCGCCTCGCCGGCATCTTCCAGCGCGACGACACGGCGTTCCTGCCGCCGCCGCTCGGCGCCCAGGACCGCGATTTCCGCGGCTCGGTCGAGTCCACCGGGCGCTTCAACATCAACGAGAAATGGCGCTGGGGCTGGGACGTCGCGGTGCTCTCGGACAAGTGGTTCCTGGCCAACTACCGCATCAAGAGCGAGAGCATCCAGACGCTCTACCTCAAGGAGTCGGTCTCGACGGTCTACCTGCAGGGCCAGGGCGACCGCTCCTGGTTCGACGCCCGCGGCTACTACTTCAGGGGCCTGTCGAGCTACGACTGGCAGAAGCAGCTGCCCGTCGTGCACCCGGTCACCGACTATGAGAAGCGCGCCGACGGCCCGCGCCCGCTCGGCGGCGAGACGACGTTCAAGCTCAACCTGACCAGCCTGACCCGCGAGGCGACGCATTTCTCGCAGATCCCGAACATCAATTTCGGGCTGTTCAACCAGGTGCCGGCCTACAACGGCTATTACGAGACCTGCACCGTCTTCCAGCGCGGCGCCTGCCTCGTCCGGGGCTTTGCCGGGACCTTCACCCGGCTCTCGACCGAGCTCACCTGGCGGCGCAACTACGTCGACTCGATGGGGCAGGTCTGGACGCCCTTCGCCTATGTCCGGGCGGACGGGTTCTGGAACAAGTTCGACACCGTCGGCTTCCAGAATTCGCAAATCCCGAACTTCATCGGCGGCGACGACGACTTCGTCGGCCGGCTCATGCCGGCGGTCGGGCTCGAATACCGCTACCCCTTCGTTGCCCAGAGCAACGACTGGGGCATGCACGTCGTCGAGCCGATCGGGCAGGTCGTCGCCCGCCCGAACGAGACGCGCATCGGCCGCCTGCCGAACGAGGACGCCCAGAGCCTCGTCTTTGACGACACGACGATCTTCAACTGGGACAAGTTCTCCGGCTACGACCGGGTCGAGGGCGGCGTGCGCGGCAACATCGGCGGCCAGTACAGCTTCACCGGCGTGAACGGCTTCTACGCCAACGCGCTCGTCGGCCAGTCCTACCAGCTCGCCGGCCGGAACTCCTTCCGCCCCGGCGACGTCATCAATGTCGGCCGCGATTCGGGGCTTGAGTCGCGCGCCTCCGACGTCGTGACGCGCCTTCTGATCAAGCCGAACCAGAACTTCACCTTCTCGACCCGCGCCCGCTTCGACGAGAACGATTTCGCGATGCATCGCCTCGAGACGCAGCTGACGACGAACTGGAACCCCGTCCTCCCGCTCACGACCTCGGTGACATACGGCAAATACGCCCGTCAGCCCGAGCTCGGCTACGACCACCGCCGCGAAGGCCTTCTCACCTCAGCGACGGTCAACGTCACGCCGCGCTGGAGCGTCGGCGGCTCGCTCTTGTTCGATCTCGACCGCTACCTGACCTTCCGCGACACCTTCACGGCGGCCTATGCCAATTACAACGCCGCGCTCGCCGCCGGGGTGCCGGCGTCGCAGCTGACGACCCCGGTCTATCGCCGGCCAAGCGACTACACGCCGATCTCGACCGGGCTGAACCTGCAATACATGGACGAGTGCACGACCTTCGGCATCAGCTATTCGGCGAGCCCGCGCGAGATCGCGCTGAGCAACGGCGAGAAGGAGCGCGTCCAGACGGTGCTGGTGCGGCTCGAGCTGCGCACGCTCGGCGAGGCGAACGTCAAGCAGAACATCGGCCCGGTGACCTCGGCGAATGACGGAACCGTCACGCCGACGCGGTAGCGGCGCGGGCGCGGCGATCCTCGCCCTCACGCAGGGCGACCCGGCCGGTATCGGGCCGGAGATCACGCTCAAGGCCTGGCTTCGGCGCGACGAGATCGGCCTGCCCTTCTGCCTCCTCGGCGACCCCGATCTCATGCGCCGGACAGTGGCGCGCCTGGGGCTTAGCGTGCCCGTCGAGCGCGCAACGATCGCCGACGCCGCGGACGTCTTCCGCCGCGCGCTGCCGGTCGCGCCGGTGGGCGACGCGGCCGCGGCCGAGCCCGGCAAGCCCGACCCGGCGACGGCCGCCGCGACCCTTGCCTCGATCGAGGAGGCGGTGCGGCTCGCGCGCGCCGGAGAGGCCGCGGGCCTCGTCACCAACCCGATCGCGAAGCACGTCCTCTACCAGGCGGGCTTTTCCCACCCGGGCCACACCGAGTTCCTGGCGGCGCTGTCGGTCGAGCCCGGCCGGACGCCGCCGCATCCGGTCATGATGTTGTGGTGCGAGGCGCTCGCCGTCGTGCCGGTGACGGTCCATATCCCGCTCGCGCAAGTGCCGGGTACCCTGACGACAGAGCTGATCGTCAAGGCGGCGCGGATCGTCGACCGCGACCTGCGCCGGCGCTTCGGCATCGCGCGGCCGCGGCTCGCGCTCGCCGGGCTCAACCCGCACGCCGGCGAGAGCGGCTCGCTCGGCGACGAGGACGCGGCGGTCGTCGCGCCCGCGGTCGCCGCACTCGTCCGGGAGGGCATCGCGGCGAGCGGTCCCTATCCGGCCGACACGATGTTCCACGCCGCGGCGCGGACGGGCTACGACGTCGCGCTCGCCATGTATCACGACCAGGCGCTGATCCCGATCAAGACCATCGCCTTCGACGAGGGCGTGAACGTCACCCTCGGGCTGCCCTTCATCCGCACCTCGCCGGACCACGGCACCGCCTTCGACATCGCCGGCAAAGGCCTCGCCCGCCCCGACAGCCTCGTTGCGGCGCTGCGCCTCGCCGCGCGCCTCGCGGCGCGGCCGGCCGAAGCCGCCGCGTGAGCCAGATCGACAGCCTGCCGCCGCTCCGCGAGGTCGTTCGCCGGCACGGGCTCGTGCCGAAGAAGTCGCTCGGCCAGAACTTCCTGTTCGACCTCAACCTGACGAGCCGGGTGGCGCGCGCCGCCGGGCCGCTCGAGGACGTGGCGGTCGTCGAGATCGGCCCCGGACCAGGCGGCCTCACCCGCGCGCTCCTCGCCGCCGGGGCGCGCGAGGTGGTGGCGATCGAGCGCGACCCGCGCTGCCTGCCGGCCCTGGCCGAGATCGCGGAGCATTATCCCGGGCGGCTTCGAATCGTTATGGCCGACGCCGCCGGCTTCGACCCGCGCCCGCTGCTCGACGCCGCGCCGGCCCGCATCGTCGCAAACCTGCCCTACAATGTCGGGACCGCGCTCCTGACCGGCTGGCTCGCCGCCGAGGAATGGCCGCCCTGGTGGCGGTCGCTGACCTTGATGTTCCAGCGCGAGGTCGCGGAACGCATCGTCGCCGACGAGCGCGACCGCGCAAATTACGGGCGCCTCGGCGTGCTCGCCGGCTGGCGCACGCAAGGCCGCATCCTCTTCGACGTGCCGCCCGCGGCCTTCGTGCCGCCGCCGAAGGTGACCTCGAGCGTCGTCCTCTTGACGCCGCGGCCGGATCCCCTGCCCTGCCGCGTCAAAACGCTCGAGGCCGTCACCCGCGCCGCCTTCGGCCAGCGCCGCAAGATGCTGCGTCAGAGCCTGCGGTCGCTGACGTCGAGCCCCGGCGCCCTCCTCGCCGAGGCAGCGATCCCGGAGACCGCGCGCGCCGAGGAGGTGCCGGTCGCCGGCTATGTGCGGCTGGCGAACGCGTTCGACCTCGCCCGAATCGAGGCCTCTGCGAAATAAGGTTGCCGCCGCGCACCTCTCCCGAATGGGCTAGCGGATTCACACAAAGCCGGCGCGCCATTCCCCTCCCCCCTTGTGGGGGAGGAGGGAGCGACGAGGCTAGCAAATCTGTGAATGCCGTAGCCCGAACGGGAGAGGTCGAGTCGCGCGGAGCGCGACCGGGTGAGGGAGCGGCCTTTCCGGCGGAGCCTGCTAAGGCTTCTGTCCCGCGGCCGGGGCCCTCACCCCTGCCCCTCTCCCGTTCGGGAGAGGGGTTTGCGCAGGCCGGCCTTCCCGAGAAGCTTTCCGACGAAATCGCTCAGGCCGACGCGGCGCTGGCGCTTGAGCCGTTCCGCTCTGAGGATCGCGGTCAGGTCGTTGAACGCGCGGTCGAGGTCGTCGTTGACGAGGACGTAGTCGTACTCCTCCCAGCGCTCGATCTCGGAGCGCGCGCTCTCGAGCCGCTTGGCGATGGTCTCGGGCGGGTCCTCGGCGCGGCGCTCGAGCCGCGTCTGCAGCTCGGCCATCGAGGGCGGCAGGATGAAGACCGTGACGACGTCCTCCGGCAGCGCCTTCACGACCTGGCGGGTGCCCTGCCAGTCGATGTCGAAGATCATATCGGCGCCGGCGGCGAGCGCCTGCTCGACCGGCCGGCGCGGCGTGCCGTAGTAGTTGCCGTGCACCTCGGCCCATTCGAGGAGGTCGCCGCGATCGCGCATGGCGAGGAAATCGTCCTCGGCGATGAACCGGTAATGCACCCCCTCGATCTCGGACGGGCGGCGCTGCCGCGTCGTGACCGAGACCGACAGCAGCGCCTCGTGCTCGTTGACGATGCTGCGGGTGAGCGTCGACTTGCCGGCCCCGGACGGCGAGGACAGGATCAGCACGAGCCCCCGTCGGGGCACGGGCTCGTCGGCTGCAGGCGCCCTCGCCACCATCTACTCTACGTTCTGGACCTGCTCGCGGAACTGCTCGACCACGGCCTTGAGGTCGAGGCCGATGCGCGACAGCGCCACGTCGTTCGCCTTGGCGGAGAGCGTGTTCGACTCGCGGCCCATCTCCTGGGCGAGAAAGTCGAGCCGGCGGCCGACGGCGCCGCCGTCGCGCAGAAGCGCGCGTGCCGCGGCGATATGCGCCGTCAGCCGGTCGAGCTCCTCGCGCACGTCGGCCTTGGTCGCGAGGATCACGGCCTCCTGGTGGAGCCGGTCGGGATCGAGCCCCGGTGCGGCGGAAAGAAGCGCGGCGATCTGCGCCTCGAGCTTTGCCCGCACGGCCTCGGCCCGGCGCGCCGGCGCGGTCTCGATCGCAGCGACGAGCCTTTCCATCGCCTCGAGCTGCCCGGCGAGGATACCCGCCAGCGCCCGTCCTTCGGCGCGCCGCGCCTCGGCGAGCGCCGCGACGGCGCGCGCGACGCCGGCCTTGAGGGCGTCGGCGAGCTCGGTGCTCGCCGCCGCGTCGCCCTCGTCCTCGATCTCGACGACGCCGCGCACGGCAAGCAGCCCGTCAACGGAGGCAGGCTCGACGCCGGGCGGCAGCTTCAGGCGGCCGACGGCATGGAGGAGCGCGGAGAGCACCTCCTCGTTGAGGCGCACCCGCGGCGGGGTCGCGCCGCGCGTAATCGTCAGGTTGAGCTGGCATTGGCCGCGGGTGAAGGCCTTCTGGACCTGCCCGCGCGCATCCTCGCCGACGGCGTCGAAGCCGGGCGGATAGCGCAGCCGCACGTCGAGCCCGCGGCCGTTGACGGATTTCAGCTCCCAGGCCCATTGCGAAGGCCCGCTCACCCCCGCCTCGCGGGCAAACCCCGTCATGCTCGCGATCGCCATGATGCCCCGCCCGAACGGCGCGGACCATAGTGGCGGGCTTCCGCCGTCACAAGTCGGCTAGCGCGCGATGACGTCTCGTCGAGTCGTCATCCCGCTCCAGCTCTTTGCTTGAGCATGATCTTTTTTCGAAAACCGGCAGCCACTTTTCGGGATCATGCCTTACTGCATCCTCAGCGCCGGCACCGTCTTCGGCGAGTTGAGGTCGAAGGCCCGGTTGCGGAGCGGATCACGCGGAGTGCCTTCCGAGGCGTCGAAGGCGCGTCCGCGCGCGCTGCCGGACGCGTTCGGAGGATTGCCGCCCGAGGTGAAGCTCTCCGCCGCCTGCGCCGGCGCGCCGGGCAGGATGCCCGGAGCGTCGCCGCGCGTCTGCGGCGTCGCCGTCTCGCCCGCGCCCGGCGGCGGCTCGGCGCGGTCGACGACCGGCGCGTCGGCGGCGCGGGCCTTCTCGATCTGGCGCCAGCGGGTGACGTTCTTCTGATGCTGGTCGAGGCTCTCGGCGAAGGCGTGGCCGCCGGAGCCGTCGGCGACGAAATAGAGGTCCTTCGTGCGCGACGGATTCGCGACCGCCTCGAGCGCGGCGCGGCCGGGGTTCGCGATCGGGCCCGGCGGCAGGCCCTCGATGGCGTAGGTGTTGTAGGGCGTCGCCTTGTCGATCTCGGCGCGCAGGATGCCGCGCCCGAGCGTGCCCTTGCCGCCGACGAGGCCGTAGACGATCGTCGGGTCGGACTGCAGCTTCATGCGCCGGCCGAGCCGGTTGATGAACACGCCGGCGACGCGCGAGCGCTCGTCGGCGCGCCCGGTCTCCTTCTCGACGATCGAGGCGAGGATGACGAGCTCCTGCGGCGTCTTGATCGGCAGGTCCGGCGAGCGCCGCGCCCAGATCTGGTTCAGCGCCTCGCGCTGCGCCCGCTGCATGCGGTTGACGGCCTGCTGGCGGGTCTCGCCGCGCTCGAACTTGTAGGTGTCGGGCAGGAGCGTGCCCTCGCGCGGCATCTCGGTGACGTCGCCGGTGAGAATCTCGTTGTCGCGGATGCGCTGCACGATCTGCTCGCTCGTCAGCCCCTCCGGGACGGTGAGCGAGTGCAGGATCGCCTTGCCGACGATGAGCGTGTCGATCGCCTCGTCGATGCTGGCGCGGGCGCGGAACAGGAACTCGCCCGCCTTCAGGGTTCCGCGCTGCCGGTTGAGGAAGGCCTGGAGCTCGAACAGGAAGGTCTGGTTGATGACGCCTTCGCGCTTGAGCAGGGTCGCGATCTCGCCGGTGCCGATGCTCTTCGGGACAAGGATGATCTTGTCGGCGGCAAGCGGGCCGGGCTCGTTCGCCTGCTTCTCGACGAAGACGACGCCGACGATGAGCGCGACGGCGACGACGACGACGAAGGTCAGGAGCCCCGACAGCGTCGAGAGCAGGCCGCCCCGCTCCCTGCGGATGCGCGGCGGCGGCGGCGGCGCCAGCATCGGCTTCAGCGCATCGCTCGGGCTGCGCGGCGACAGCCGCTGCGCCGGCCCGCCGGCGCCCTCGAGCGGCATCGAAGGTTCCTGCTTTCGTCTGCCGAAGAACATCACCCTGCCCGTTCGGTCTGCGGCGCGCGCGTCACGCAGCAGCCCCGGCTCACCCTACGATCTATTGTGGCGAAACGGTGCTTTCGGCGCCCTGTCCCAAGGCCGCCGCTCACGCCGCGCGGCGGAAGACGAGCGAGGCGTTGGTGCCGCCGAAGCCGAAGGAGTTCGACAGCACGATGTCGATGTCGCGCTTCTTCGCCTCGTGCGGCACGAGGTCGATCGCGGTCTCGACCGACGGGTTGTCGAGGTTGATCGTCGGCGGCGCGACCCCGTCGCGCATCGCGAGGATCGAGAAGATCGCCTCGATCGCGCCGGCGGCGCCGAGGAGGTGCCCGGTCGCCGACTTCGTCGACGACATCGCGAGCTTGCCGGCGGCGTTGCCGACGAGGCGCTCGACCGCCTTGAGCTCGATCTCGTCGCCGAGCGGCGTCGAGGTGCCGTGGGCGTTGATGTAGTCGATGTCCGAGACGTCGATGCCGGCCCGCTTCAGCGCCATCCGCATGCAGCGATAGGCGCCGTCGCCATCCTCGGTCGGCGAGGTGATGTGGTAGGCATCGCCCGATAGGCCGTAGCCGATCACCTCGGCGTAGATCCTGGCGCCCCGCGCCTTGGCGTGCGCGTGCTCCTCGAGCACGACGACGCCGGCGCCCTCGCCCATGACGAAGCCGTCGCGGTCGCGATCGTAGGGGCGCGAGGCGCGCGTCGGATCGTCGTTGAAGTTCGTCGACAGCGCCCGGCAGGCGGCAAAGCCGGCGAGCGAAAGCCGGTTGATCGGCGATTCGGTGCCGCCGGCGAGCATGACGTCGGCGTCGCCATAGGCGATGAGCCGCGACGCGTCGCCGATCGCGTGCGCGCCGGTCGAGCAGGCGGTCACGACGGCGTGGTTCGGGCCCTTGAGCCCGTGCTCGATCGAGACGTAGCCCGAGGCGAGGTTGATGATCCGGCCCGGGATGAAGAACGGCGAGACGCGCCGCGGGCCTTTCTCGTACAGCGTGATCGAGGCGTCATAGATGCCGCCGATGCCGCCGATGCCGGAGCCGATGAGAACGCCGGTGGCATTCTGCTCGTCGGCGGTCTGCGGCTTCCACGCCGCGTCCTGCAGCGCCTGCGTCGCGGCGGTCATCGCGTAGACGATGAAGGGATCGACCTTGCGCTGCTCCTTCGGCTCCATCCACTGGTCGGGATTGAAGCTGCCGTCGGAGCCGTCGCCGCGCGGGATCTGGCAGGCGATCCGGCAGGCGAGGTCGGAGGTCTCGAAGCTCTCGATCTTCGCGCCGCCGCTTTCTCCGGCGAGGAGCCGCTGCCAGCTCGTCTCGGCGCCGCAGCCGAGCGGCGAGACCATTCCGACGCCCGTGACGACGACCCGCCGCATCGAACAACCTTGATCGGACCGTCAGGGGACGCGGACGCCGGAGCCGGCCTTCGCCCGGTCAGGCCGCATTCTTCTCGAGGAACTTGATGGCATCGCCGACGGTCACGATGGTCTCGGCGGCGTCGTCCGGGATCTCGACGTTGAACTCCTCCTCGAACGCCATCACGAGCTCGACGGTGTCGAGGCTGTCGGCACCGAGGTCGTCGATGAAGTTCGCGTTCTCGGTCACCTTTTCGGCCTCGACCCCGAGGTGCTCGACCACGATCTTCTTCACGCGCTCAGCGATGTCACTCATCGTTCGTTCCCCGTTTCCGTCAGATCGTTGAAAGGCCGCCGAGGCGGTCGAAAGACAAAAGGCGCGCCCCGACGACGCTGGAGCGGGCAACCCGGCACGGTGCAAAAGCCGCATTTCCCCGCCCGGTCAACCCCCTCCGGGCGGAACGCCCCGCCTGTTAACACAAGCTCCGGGGTCTGGCGAGAGCGGGCTTGGCGCCGTCCACTGCCCAAGCGCGTGGTGCAAGGCATTCAAAACATTGCCATTCCGCCGTTCACATGGACCGTGTGGCCGGTCACGTAGGCGGCCTCCGCCGAGGCGAGGTAGACGACCGCCGCGGCGACGTCGGCGCCGACGCCGAGGCGGCCCATCGGCACGGTGCTAAGGATCGCCTCGCGCCGCTTCTCGGTCAGCGCCTCGGTCATCGGCGAGGCGATGAAGCCCGGCGCGACGCAGTTGACGGTGATGCTGCGGCTCGCGACCTCGGCGGCGAGCGCCTTCGTCATGCCGATGAGCCCGGCCTTCGAGGCGGCGTAGTTGCCCTGCCCCGGGTTGCCGGTCGAGCCGACGACCGAGCCGATGTTGACGATGCGCCCGTAGCGGCGCCGCATCATGCCCTTCACGGCGGCGCGGGAGAGCCGGAAGGCGGCGGTGAGGTTCACCGCGATCACGGTTTCCCACTCCTCGTCCTTCATGCGCAAAAAGAGGTTGTCGCGGGTGACGCCGGCGTTGTTGACGAGGATGTCGAGCCCGCCCATCGCGGCCTCGGCCGCCGGCACCAGCGCCTCGACCGCGTCCTTGTCGGCAAGGTTCGCCTCGACGATGTGGGCGCGCTCGCCCAGGTCGGCCGCGAGCCCGTCGAGCGCCGCGCGCCGCGTGCCGGAGAGCGCGACCGTCGCGCCCTGCGCATGCAGCGCCCGCGCGATCGCCCCGCCGAGCCCCCCGGTCGCGCCGGTGACGAGGGCCTTGCGGCCCGAAAGGTCGAACATGGCGCTCTCCTGCCCGGCCCTCGCCGGTGTCGAACGCCCATAGAAAAACCCCGCCGGTTCGTCCAGCGGGGTGACAGCGGGGCGGTCACCCCATAGCCTCGCGCCTCATGCGGATTGCCGGAATGAGGCGGCGGGAGTTCCTCCTCGGAGCAGGCGCGGGGATCGCGGCGGCGTCGCCTTCGCGTGCGCAGCCGTCCGCGAGGCCGCAGGTTGGGGTTCTGTTTCCGGGCGGCCCCGCGGCGTTGGAGCTTCGCATGCCGCCGTTTCGCGACGGCGTGTTTTCCGCCGCCGCCGCCGTCAATCCCGACATCGAGATCGTCTCGCGGGTCGCTGCCGGCGACCCGGGCCGGCTGCCGGCGCTCGCGACGGAGCTCGTCGGGATGGGCGTTCGCGCCATCCTCGCCGTGAGCCCGGCGGCCGTGCGCGCGGCGCGCAACGCCACTGCCACCATCCCGATCGTCGCGCACGACCTCGAATCGGACCCGATCGCGAACGGCTGGGCGGCGAGCATCGCCCGGCCGGGCGGCAACATCACCGGCCTGTTCCTAGACCTCCCCGACATCAGCGTGAAATGCCTGCAGCTGCTGCAGGAGGTGGTACCGGGGCAAAAGGTCGGGATTCCTGTGGGACCCGGCGACCGGCTCGCTGCCGCTCGAGGCCGTGAAGGCCGCGGTTGCGCAACTCGGCGCCGCCGCCGAGATCGTCGAGATGCACAGCGCCGACGAGCTCGACGTCATCTTCCGCAGGCTGAGCCGCGACCTTACCGGCGGGGTTCTGATGCTGTCCTCGCCGGTCGTCGGCACGAACCCCGGCTGGGTGGCCGGCCTCGCCTTGGCGCACAAGCTTCCGGCCATCACGCTGTTTGCCGAATTCGCCCACGGCGGCGGGCTGCTCTCATACGGACCCGATACGCCCGCGATGTACCGCCAGGCCGGAATCCTGGTCCGCAAGGTGATGCAGGGCGAAAAGGCCGCCGACCTGCCGATCGAGCGGCCGGCCCGCTTTCTCCTCGCCGTCAACCTCAGATCCGCCAAGGCGATCGGCATCGGCGTGCCGACATCGATCCTCGTCCGTGCCGACGAGGTGATCGAGTAGCTCACCGCCGCAACGTCGCAGGGCCGCCCGGCTCGCGACAAGCTGCCGGCGATCGGGCAGGTGCTCGATGCCGCGCGCCCATAGAAAAACCCCGCTGGTTCGTCCAGCGG
>JAJKJG010000002.1 GCA_021154065.1 Methylobacterium sp. | reverse complement strand
CTCGTCCTTGTCGTTCTTGAGGTGGCCGCGCAGCCCGGCCTCGCCCTTGGTCTCGTCCTTGCCCTTGAGCTCGTCCGGGACCTCCTGCAGGATCTCGACGTCGGGCTCGATGCCCTTGGCCTGGATCGAGCGGCCGGACGGGGTGTAGTAGCGCGCCGTCGTCAGCCGGACGGCGCCGTTGCCGCCGAGCGGGATGATGGTCTGGACGGAGCCCTTGCCGAAGGAGCGGGTGCCGAGCACCGTTGCGCGCTTGTGGTCCTGGAGGGCGCCGGCGACGATCTCGGACGCGGAGGCGGAGCCGCCGTTGATCAGCACCACGAGCGGCTTGCCCTTGGTCAGGTCGCCGGGCTTGGCGTTGTAGCGCTGCGTCTCCTCGGCGTTGCGGCCGCGGGTCGAGACGATCTCGCCGCGATCGAGGAAGGCGTCGGAGACCATGATGGCCTGGTCGAGGAGCCCGCCGGGGTTGTTGCGCAGGTCGATGACGTAGCCCTTGAGCTTGTCCTGGCCGATCTCGTTCGAGAGCCGGTCGATGGCGCTCTTCAGCCCCTCATAGGTCTGCTCGTTGAACTGGGTGAGGCGGAGATAGCCGACGTCGTCGCCTTCCTTGCGGGCCCGGACCGGCCGGATCCGGATGGTGTCGCGGGTCAGCGAGACCTCGAACGGATCGGATTTCTCCTTGCGCTTGATCTTGAGGCGCACCGTCGAGTTGATCGGGCCGCGCATCTTGTCGACGGCCTGGTTGAGCGTCAGGCCCTGCACCTGCTCGTCGTCGATATGCGTGATGACGTCGTTGGCGAGGAGGCCGGCGCGGGCCGCCGGCGTCTCGTCGATCGGGGTCACGACCTTGACGAGGCCGTCCTCCATGGTGACCTCGATGCCGAGGCCGCCGAACTCGCCGCGCGTCTGCACCTGCATGTCGCGGAAGCTCTTCGGGTCCATGTAGCTCGAATGCGGATCGAGCGAGGTCAGCATGCCGTTGATGGCCGACTCGATCAGCTTCGCCTCTTCGGGCTTCTCGACGTAGTCCGAGCGCACCTTCTCGAACACGTCGCCGAAAAGGCTGAGCTGGCGATAGGTCTCGGCCGACGCCGCCACCGCGCTCGTCGAGGTGAGCAGATGCGACTGGCTCACGAGGGCGGTCGCGCCCGCGCCGGCCAAGGCGCTGAGGAGAATGAGGGGAATCTTGCGCATTAGCCGCGAACCTTCTCGCCCTGCGATTTCGCCCACCACGGGCTCGGATCGATCGAACCGCCGTCTTTACGAAACTCTACATAGAGCACCGGGCCGCCGGTTTCGACGCCCCCGTTGCCCGCCGACAAGGACGAAGTGTCGCCCATCGTCGCCACCGGCTCCCCGGCGAGCACGAATTGGCCCACCTCTACCCTGATTTGATCCATGCCGGCTAGAAGAAGATAGTAGCCGCCCCCCGCATTGATGATCAACAATCGCCCAAACGACCGGAACGGTCCCGCGAAGGCGACCCAGCCATCGGCGGGCGAGGCGACGACAGCACGGGGTCGTGTCGAAATTGAGATGCCGCGGCTCGTGCCGCCGACCCCGTCCGGACCGCCAAATTCGCGCACCATCGCGCCTCCGACCGGCATCGGCAGGAGGCCGCGAGCCTCGGGAAACGGGATTTTGGGGGCGAGGCGGGCCGGATCCCGGAAGGCCGCGGCGGCGAAGCGCTCGCGGGTCTCGCGCGCCTGAGCCTCGGCGGCCTTGCGCGCCTCCTCCGAGGCTTTCTGGGCAGCGGCGACGTCGCGCTCCATCCGCTCGATCAACTCTTTGAGAGTTTGGGCCTCCCGGGCGAGCTCGGCCGATTTCGCCCGCTCGGCGCCGAAGCTGCGTTCGGCCTCGGCGAGACGGCTCTGGCGGGCGGCGACGAGGGCCGCCGTGCGCTCCTGCTCGCGCGACAGATCGGCGAGTTCCTGCTCCAGCGAGCGGCGGTCGGCCGCAAGCGCCGCCCGGAGCCGGACGAGCTCGGAGAGATCGGCCGCTAGCGCCTCGGTTTCCGAGCGCAGCTCGGGCAGCACGGCGCCGAGCAGCATCGACGTTCTGACCGCCGCCAGGATGTCCTCCGGCCGCACGAGCACCGCCGGCGGCGGCCGGCGGCCCATCCGCTGCAGCGCCGCCAGCACCTCGACGACGAGGCTCCGGCGCGCCTCGAGCGAGCGCCGGATCGCCGCCTCGCTGCCGCTCGCCGTGTCGACGCGCTGCTCAAGGGCGGCGACGCGCTCTTCGGTCGCCCGCATGCGCCGGGTCCCGTCGATCAGCGCCGCGTTCAGCTTTGCCCGGTCGGCTTTGAGCTCGTTGATCTCGCGCTCGAGCTTGCGCTGCGCCTCGGCCGCCGCGGCGAGCGCCTCCTGGGCGGCCTTGAGCTCGGCCTCGCGCTTTGCTTTTTCGGCTGCGCTCTCGGGCGCGGCGGATCCTGGGGCATCCGGCGCGACGCGCGCGCCCGGCGCCTCCTGGCTGCCCGCCGGCGCGGCGAAGGCCAGCCCGAGGAGCAAGGCCAGTCCGGGGAGAAAGGCCGGCGCGAGACGAGGGCGAAGAAGGCTGATCGGCATCGACTTTTGGAAGGGATCAACCGGCCCGATGGTAGGGATGGCCGGCCAAGATGGTCAAACCGCGATAGAGTTGCTCCAGCACCAGCACCCGGACGAGCTGGTGCGGCAGCGTCATGGCGCCAAAGGCGAGGACGAGCGCGGCGCGCTCGCGCACCGACGGATCGAGGCCGTCGGCGCCGCCGATGACGAGGCCGAGCGACGGCAGGCCGCCGTCGCGCCAGCCGCGGAGACGCTCGGCGAAGCCTTCGCTCGTCAGCGGCGAGCCGCGCTCGTCGAACGCCACGAGAGTGGTCGAACCCGCCCGTTCCAGGATGGCGCGAGCCTCCTCGGCGCGCCGATCGGCGTCACGGCGGGCGCGGCTTTCGCCGATCTCGATGATCTCGACAGGCGCGAAGCCGCTCGATCGCCCAAGCGCCTCGACGCGCTCGCGATAGCGCTCGGCAAGATCGCGCTCGGGACCGCCTTTCAGCCGCCCGACGGCGATCACGGCGAGCCGCACGGGCCGGCTAGCCGGCCATGCGCTCCCGGGGCCGGTCGGCGCCCCACATCTTCTCGAGATTGTAGAAGCTGCGGACCTCGGGACGGAACACGTGGACGATCACGTCGCCGGCGTCGATCAGCACCCAGTCGCAGGCGGGCAGCCCCTCGACGCGCGCCGGCCCGAGACCTCGCTCCTTGAGGACCTCGAGCACGCGCTCGGCGATCGCGCCGACATGGCGGTGCGAACGGCCGGATGCAACGATCATGGTGTCGGCGATCGAGGTCTTGCCGGTGAGGTCGATCTCGACCACCTCTTCGGCCTTCATGTCCTCGAGACAGAACCGGGCGACGGCCCGGATGTCCTCGCCCTCGGGAGGCGTCGCTCCGGAGGGAGGGGGAAGCGGCGAAGTATCCGCTTCACGCGGAGAAAGTCGGTTCAGTTCAAGATCCTCTCTGGCGGCGCGACAACGCGGCGCGACTCCGAATGTAGGGTCGGGCGGGTAAAGATTTCAATGTTGCGATCCATCGAAATTTGCCCGGCGTTGCTGCCGCAGCACAGTCGACGACAGGGCGGAGCGGGGCCCGTGCAGGAAAACCCAGGCCGGCGGCGCCCGCTCGGCGAGCACGGGCGCGTCGGTCTCGTCGATGCGGAAGCGGGCAAGCGCGAGCGCGGCGCGGGACCGGGCGGCGCGCAGGGTCCAGCCCGGGCGGTCGATGACGGCGAAGGGCATCAGCTGCGCGATCCGCCGCCAGCCGCGCCAGCGGTCGAACTGCGCCAGGTTGTCGGCCCCCATGATCCACACGAACCGCACCCCCGGCGCACGACCGGCAAGGTATTCGAGGCTGTCGAGGGTATAGCGGGCGCCGATCTCGGCCTCAAAGCCCGTCACCGCGAGCCGCGGATGCCGGGCGAGCGCCCGCGCCGCCGCCATGCGCTCGGCCAAGGGAGGAAGCCCGCCGAGCTCCTTCAGCGGGTTGCCGGGGGTGACAAGCCACCAGATGCGGTCGAGCCGGAGGCGCTTCAGCGCCAAGAGGCCGACATGGAGGTGCCCGGCGTGCGGCGGGTTGAAGGAGCCGCCGTAGAGGCCGATGCGCAGGCCGGGCGGATGCAGGGGGAGCGAGGGAACGGCCACCGCTCACGGTCGCGTCTGCCCGGCGCCGCGGACCCGGTACTTGAAGGAGGTGAGCTGCTCGACCCCGACCGGGCCGCGGGCGTGCATGCGGCCGGTGGCGATGCCGATCTCGGCGCCGAAGCCGAACTCGCCGCCGTCGGCGAACTGGGTCGAGGCGTTGTGGAGGACGATCGCCGAATCGACCTCGGCGAGGAAGCGCTCCGCCGCCGCCGCATCCGCGGTGACGATCGCGTCGGTGTGGTGCGAGCCGTAGGTCTCGACATGGGCGATCGCGGCATCGAGCCCGTCGACCACCTTGGCCGCGATGACCGCATCGAGGTATTCGGCCGACCAATCCTCCTCGGCTGCCGGCGTGACGCGCGGGTCGGCCGCCCGCACGGCGGCGTCGCCGCGCACCGCGCAGCCGGCATCGAGAAGCATCCTGATCAGTGGCCGAAGATGCGTCGCCGCGCAGGCGGCGTCGACGAGAAGCGTCTCGGCGGCGCCGCAGACGCCGGTGCGGCGCATCTTGGCGTTCAGCACGATGCGCTTTGCCATCTCGAGCTCCGCGTCGCGATGGACATAGACGTGGCACACGCCTTCGAGATGCGCGAACACCGGCACCCGCGCCTCCGCCTGGACGCGCGCGACGAGGCTCTTGCCGCCCCGCGGCACGATGACGTCGAGGTTGCCGTCGAGCCCGGCGAGCATCGCGCCGACGGCGGCGCGGTCCCGGGTCGGCACGAGCTGGATCGCATGCGCCGGCAGGCCGGCGCGGGCGAGACCCTCGACCATGGCGGCGACGATCGCCGCCGCCGAGCGGAAGCTGTCGGAGCCGGCGCGCAGGATCGCGGCGTTCCCGGCCTTGAGGCAAAGCGCGCCGGCATCTGCCGCGACATTGGGACGGCTCTCGAAGATCACCCCGATGACGCCGAGCGGCGTCGCGACGCGCTCGATCGTAAGGCCGTTCGGGCGCGCGAGCGTTGCGAGCACGCGCCCGACCGGGTCGGGCAGCGCGGCGACGCCCTCGACCGCCGCCGCGACCGCCTCGAGGCGGGCCTCGTCGAGGGCGAGACGATCAAGGAATGCCGGCGTCTGCCCAGCCGCCTTCGCGGCGGCGACGTCATCCGCATTGGCGGCGAGAATCGCCGCCGCGGCGGCGCGGATCGCGGCCGCCATGGCGCGAAGCGCCGCGTTCTTCTCCTCGGCGCCGGCGAGCGAGAGCCGCCGCGCCGCCGCCCTCCCCCGGCGCCCAAGCTCGGCCGTCAGGCCGGCGACATCCGGCACCGACTCGGCGTCCGCCGCGTTGAGTCGGTCGGCGAGGCGCACGACGCTGGATTGAGTGGCGTTCATGAGACCGGTCCAGGAGCATCCTACCGCGAAGCCGTCTTTAGCACGGGTTGCGCGCCCAAGGGCAACGCGGCCGTTGCCGGACACCAGGCCCAAGGAGCGCGGCCGGTCGAACCTGCCGGAGGCCCGCATCGGCACCTCGGGCTGGCACTACGACAGCTGGTGGGGGCCGTTCTTCCCCGAGGGTCTGCGCAAGAAGGACGCGCTCGACTTCTACGCGACCCGCTTCAGGGCGGCCGAGCTCAACGCCCCGTTCTACCGCACGCCGACGCCGGAGGCGGTGCAGGGCTGGTTCGACCGGACGCCGGACGATTTCCGCTTCGCCTGGAAGGCGTCGAAATTCATCACCCATTGGAAGCAGCTCTCGGAGCGCTGCGACACCTCGCTCGCGCTGATGGAGAGCCGCCTCGCGCTTCTGCGCCACAAGGCCGGCCCGATCCTGTTCCAGCTGCCGCCGAAGATGCACGCGGATCCAGAGCGGCTCGCCGCCTTCCTCACGATGCTGAACCCGGCCCGGCGCTATACCTTCGAGTTTCGCCATCCGAGCTGGTACAAGGCCCCGATCTTCGATCTGCTGCGCCGGCACGACGCCGCGCTCTGCCTGTCGGACCATGCCGCAGCGCCGGCGCCCTGGGAAGTCACGGCGAGCTTCGTCTACATCCGCGCCCACGGCCCGAGCGGGCGCTACCACGGCAACTACACCGACGCGACGCTGCGCGCCTGGGCTGGCGACATTCGCCGTTGGCGAAGCCAAGGCCGCGAGGTGTGGTGCTTCTTCGACAACGACGTCAAGAGCGCGGCGCCGCACGACGCGCAAAGGCTGCTCGACCTTCTCGGCCTGCCTTGAGCGCGCCTCAGCCCGCCTTTGCCGCGAGCGGCTGCGTCAGGGCGAGGTCGTCGCGGTGGATCATCTCGGCGCGGCCGGGGTAGCCGAGGATATCCTCGATCTCGCGGCTCGCCCGGCCGATGATCCTCTCGGCCTCGTCGGCGTCGTAGGCGACGAGGCCGCGCCCGAGCTCGCGGGCGCCGTCGCTGACGACCACCGCGTCGCCGCGCGCGAAGGCGCCTTCGATGCGGCGGACGCCGACCGGCAGAAGGCTCGCGCCGCCGGCAAGCGCCCGCGCCGCGCCGGCATCGACGACGAGCGTGCCGCGCGGCTCGAGCGCGCCCGCGATCCAGCCCTTGCGGGCGGTGACCGGGTTCGACGGGGTCAGGAACCAGGTGCAGCGCGCGCCGTCGGCGATCGCCTGCAGCGGCCGCTCGCGCCGCCCGTCGGCGATGACCATGTGGATGCCGCTGACGGTTGCGATCTTGCCGGCTTCGATCTTGGTGCGCATGCCGCCGCGCGACAGGTCCGAGCCGGCACCGCCCGCCATCGCCTCGATTGCCGGCGTGATGCGCTCGACTTCCGCGATGTGCCGCGCCGTCGGGTCGCCCGCCGGCGGCGCCGTGTAGAGGCCGTCGACGTCGGAGAACAGCACGAGGAGATCGGCGCCGATCATTGTCGCGACGCGCGCTGCGAGGCGGTCATTGTCGCCGTAGCGGATCTCCGAGGTCGCGACGGTGTCGTTCTCGTTGATCACCGGCACCGCGCGCATCTCGAGAAGCTTCACGGTCGTCGCCCGCGCATTCAGATAGCGCCGCCGCTCCTCGGTGTCGGCGAGGGTCAGGAGGATCTGCCCGGCGGTGATGCGGTGGTGCGCCAAGACCTCGGACCAGATGCGCGCCAGCGCAATCTGGCCGACGGCCGCCGCGGCCTGGCTCTCTTCGAGCTTCAGCGCTCCGGCCGAAAGCCCCAGCACCGAACGCCCAAGCGCGATCGCGCCGGAGGAGACGACGAGCACGTCGGCGCCGCGCCCGTGCAGCGCGGCGATGTCCTCGGCGAGGGACGCGAGCCAGGCGTGGTTGAGCTGTCCTCGCGCCCGGTCGACGAGCAGCGACGAGCCGACCTTGAGGACGACGCGGCGGAAGCCCTGGAGGGAGGGGGTCATGCGAGAGCGGCGGCGATGTCGGTGCGGGCGAAGTCGTCGCCCTTATACAGCAGCGGCACCCCATGCGCCTTCGCAACGGCGTAGGCCATGCAGTCGCCGAAGTTGAGCTTCGCGGGGTGGCGACCCCTGCCGTAACGGTCGAAGGCCGCGGTGGCGAGCCGAAAGTGCGCCTCCGTAAAATCCATCCGCGCCAGGTTGCGCCGCTTCAGGAGCGCTTCCACAAACTGCACGCCGATATCCCCCGCCCGGTCGCGCAGAACCATGTGCAGTTCGACGAGCGTCGGCGTGCCGATGATACAACGGTTGTTGGAAACGGCTTCGGCGAAGAGTTTTGCATCGGGCTCGTCGATAGCGATGGCGACCAGAGCCGAGCTGTCCAGCGCGATCAAATCGGCAGGCCCTTGTCATCGTAAAAGTCGCGATGGTCGGAGGTCGCCCCCGGGCGTACATGGTTCGAGATCTCGCGCCCAAGCTCGGTCAGGATGCGATAAGTCTCCGCCGCCTCCTCCGGCGGTACTTCCGGCAAGACGGATTTGGCGTACTCCTTGAGCGCGGTCTCGACGACTGCGGTCGCACTCTTGTTCAAGTGCGATGCGAGACGCTGGGCTGTCTCGTAAGCCTCGTCGCTGCGGATGTTCAGCTGCTTGGCCATGCTAGCATCTCACGCCAACCTGCTAGCATAGCGGCTTGGCGATGCGTGAACAACCCTCAGGGGCGCCACTCCTCGGCCGCTTGCGGCGCTTCGGCCGCTGTGCGCTCGACCTCGATCACTCGCATTAGCGCGCGCAGCGCCTCCCGCACGCCCTGGCCCGAAGCCGACGACAGCGCGAGCGGCGCGCGCTTCGCGGCGCGCCTGAGCCGGGCGGTCTGCTCCTTGAGGGTGTCGGGGTCGAGGGCGTCGGCCTTGGACAGGGCGACGATCTCGGGCTTGTCCGCGAGCCCGTGCCCGTACGCCTCGAGCTCGCGGCGCACGAGCTTGTAGGCGCGCCCGGCGTGCTCGCTCGTGCCGTCGACGAGGTGGAGCAGCGCCCGGCAGCGCTCGACATGGCCGAGGAACTGGTCGCCGAGGCCGGCACCTTCATGCGCGCCCTCGATCAGCCCGGGGATGTCGGCGAGCACGAATTCCCGCTCGTCGGCGCGCACGACGCCGAGGCCGGGGTGCAGCGTCGTGAACGGATAGTCGGCGATCTTCGGCCTCGCCGCCGTGACGGCGGCAAGGAAGGTCGATTTGCCGGCGTTCGGCAGGCCGACGAGCCCGGCGTCGGCGATGAGCTTGAGGCGCAGCCGGATCCAGCGCTCGCGGCCATCCTGGCCGGGATTCGCCCGGCGCGGCGCCCGGTTGGTCGAGGTGGTGAAATGGGCGTTGCCGAAGCCGCCGTTGCCGCCCTTCGCGATGAGCACGCGCTGGCCGATTGCGGTCATGTCGGCCAGCACGGTCTCCCCGTCCTCGTCGAGGATCTGCGTGCCGGCCGGGACCTTCAGGACCGCGTCCGCTCCCTTCGCCCCGGCGCGGTTCTGGCCCATGCCGTGGCCGCCGGTCTTGGCCTTGAAATGCTGCTGGTAGCGATAGTCGATGAGGGTGTTGAGCCCGTCGACGCATTCGGCCCAGACGTCGCCGCCGCGGCCGCCGTCACCGCCGTCCGGCCCGCCGAACTCGATGAACTTCTCGCGCCGGAACGACACCGCCCCGGCGCCGCCGTCGCCGGATCGTATGTAGATCTTGGCCTGATCAAGAAATTTCATGACTGGTCTCTACGAGGAGGAGGCGGCGAGAACAACATTTCACCGCTCCTGCAAATAGTCCTTGACAATCATGGAACGATGTCCTATATCCCCCCCGTCCCGTCCGCCGGGGGACGCTCTCGCGAGGCGTCGTTAGGGTGGGACGGGAGCGGCGCCTGCGGCCGGAGGGGAACGTGACCTCCGGGCTCGGGAGG
>JAJKJG010000001.1 GCA_021154065.1 Methylobacterium sp. | reverse complement strand
GCGAAGGCGAGGGCCGAAAAGCCCGGCGCGGTGAACAGGCCGCTCGGGTTCTCCGTGTTTCCGGAGGCACTCGCCTGCGCGCTTCCGGCATCCTCCTCGGAGGGCACCGGGCCGCGCCCGCCGCAAATCACCGGCCGCAGATCCGGCGGGGCCGTCGAGGCCGAGGCCGGGAGATCCTCGAGCGTGCGCCCGCCGAAGGAGAAGAAGCTCGAGGTCGCAAAGCCGCGGTCGAAGAGATCCGCCGCCTTGATCGTCCGCTCCGAGGCGTTGCGCGAGCCCATCACCACCGTGATCAGGCGCCGCCCGTCGCGCGTCGCGCTGGCTACGACGTTGAAGCCCGACGAGCAGATGAAGCCGGTCTTCATGCCGTCGGCTCCCGGATAGCGCCCGATAAGGCCGTTGTGGTTCGCCATCACGCGGCGTCCGAACTTGATGGCGCTGAGCTGGAAGAGGCCGCGGTGCTCGGGGAAATCGCGCAGCAGCGCGCGGCCGAGGACCGCCATGTCGCGCGCCGAGGTGTACTGCCCCGGGTCCGGCAGTCCGTGCGGATTCACCCAGCGGCTCTCGCGCATGCCGATGCGCCAGGCCGCGTCGTTCATCATCTTGGCGAAGCCCTCGACCGAGCCGCCGATGCCTTCGGCGATCACCATCGCGACGTCGTTTGCCGACTTCACCATGATGATCTTGAGCGCGTTATCGAGCGTGATCTCGGTGCCGGGCCGGAACGCCATTTTCGAGGGCGGTTGCGAGGCCGCGTTCTCCGACACCCTCAGGAGGGTGTCGAGCGAGAGCTTGCCCTCCTGCACGGCGCTCAACGCCACATAGGTCGTCATCAGCTTGGTGATCGAGGCCGGGAACCAAGGGTCGGTCGCGCGCTCGGCGTAGAGGACCTTGCCGGAATCGACGTCGACGACGAGGGCCGGGGTCGCGGCCGATACGCCGCCGGCGGCGATCGTTCCAACAACGAACGCGATGGAACGAAGGGCTCGGCTCGCATGCATGCGGGTCAGCTCCATGACGTGACCGATTATAATGCGGGGCGCCGCCACCCCAAAAACGAACGCCGTTAAGGTTTCTAACCCCCGGGGCCCGATTTGCCTAGGCGCAGCCCCTTGTTTCGACAGAGCTTATCGCGCCATCCGTGGCGAGAGCATGGCGGGAGACGTCATCGCGCCCTAGCGGCGGCGAACGAGGTCCCGCAAGACGCGCACGACGGCCCTGGAGCCGTCGACGTCGTCGCCGACCGCCGCCCGCGAATAGGCGGCGAGCGCGAGCCTCAGGTTCGGCTCCGTCCCGATCCCGGCCTCGCACATCTCGCCGATGCGCAGGAACGCCTTCGGGACGCCGAGCTCCGCCGCCTGGCGAAGGAAACCGAGCGCCGCGCGCGGGTTTGGGCCGTCGCCGTTGCTGCCCTTGAGCAGGCGATCGGCGAACCAGAGGAAGCCCTCGCCGGCGCTCGCCGCATCGAGATCATGCTTCGCCAGCCTGATGCCATCGTGCACAGGGTGGCTCATTTCCGGCAGCAAACCCACGTTCGTGCCCCCAGCTTTTCAGGCCGCGGCGAGCCGGAGCTCACATCCGGCCGATCGGATGCGTCCTCGACATCGTGATGAAGCTCGCGAGGAACAGCAGCAGCCCCAAGAGGCCGTAGCCGATGATCCGCAGGGTGGCGAAATCGTTGCAGTGACCCCTGATCCCGCCAACCAGCGAGATCGCCTCGCAAGCCCCTTGCCCGAGCTGGATCGCCAAACCGTCCATCGCCTTCACTCCTAAAGAGAAGCTGATGGCCGATGATGAGGGGCAGGCATTGCAAGTCGGTGTGAGCCGTTCATTCACTTCGATTCGAGAATGAGCGGAAACTGCGCAACGGATTAAATCAAAAGCGGCACGCCCGGACGTCGCCGCCGCCAGCCGGCATGATCGCGGCGGTTGCCGGTCGCGTCAGCCGCCGTCGGTTCGGACCAGGGCCTCCTCGCCGTCCTGCATCCTGACCTTGCCGCCGACGAGCCTCGAGTCGCGCAGCTCGCCCGTCCCGATGCCGTAGCGCCCGTCGCTGCAGCGAAGCTCGAGGAGGACGGTCGGGCTCGACGCCGCGCCCGTGTACGAGGCGCGGCAGTCCTGCTTGCGCTCGCCGGCAAGGCTGCTGGTGTAGGCGACCGAGGGCGCCGTGCCCTGGATCGTTGCGCCGGTGGCGAGGCTCAGGGACACCGGCTGCGTCACGCCGCAGCCGGCAAGCGCCGCGCAGAGCACGCCGACCGTCAGACTAAGATGACGAGCCATGACGCTCGCCTCGCTTTCTCAGCATCCCGGCGAGCATTGTAGATCATATGGCCGGGAAAAGCACGCGTTCCCGTAAAGCCCGCCCTTCCGCCCTCGGCGGGCGGGACAGCCATGCGTGATCAATGCGCCGAGATCCGGCCGCTGCCGTTATGCGTCGCGGGTCGGCCGCCTTGCATCGGCAGGGTCGCCTCATCGAGATCGAGCTCCTCGAGCTTGTAGCTCTGAGCCTGGTAATTGGGTCTTTGGCGGAGATCGATGAGCGGGCGCAGCTCGGGCCTTGCCAGGTCCATGAGGTTGGCGTCGCGCCAGCGCCGCTTCGTTCGTTTCCGGGAGGGCCACCAGGCTTTGACGTCCTCCTCGAGCTGGAGCACGACTTTTCCCGTCAGGGTCTTGCGGAAATTGAACCGGCCGGTCAGCGCCACATCGGCCTCCCTCGGTAGGCTGAAAGGGAAAAGCGCTCGGCGCTCCGGCGTTCCGTCGTCCCGGCTCGGCGTTGATCCGAACCCTGCCAGGTGCGAGGCTAAGCCGGGCCCGCGGCGGCGCGCCGGCTTGATGGCAAGAAAGGGGTTGCGATGGCAAGGACGCCCGGCCGGTACCGCCCGCCGATGGGCTCGCGCGATTCGGCCGAGGCCGCCTTCAAGTCGGCGACGACGAAGCCGCCGGAGGAACCGGCTCCGAAGGCGCCCTCGATCCCGGGTCCGACGGAGCTTGTGTCGCTGCGCATCCCGCGCGACGTGCTGGATCATTTCCAGGAGGACGGGCCCGGCTGGCAGGACCGGATCATCGCGGCGCTGCGCAAGGCGGCGGGCGTTTGAGGCGCCTCGTCCCGGCCGTGGGCCCGCGAGAACGGGTCAGCGGCGGTTCAGGCCCGCCCGGACGTCCTCTTTGGTGAGCGGCTTCGTGTCCGGCGTCCGGAACACCGACTGGCGGAACGCCAGCGTTTCGGCGTCCGATTGCGCCGCCCGGCGGCGCTTGGTGACGACGACGAACGGCCTGGTCTGAGTCTTCATGCAGCATCCCTAGATGGAAGCGCGGTCGCCCGCGCGCGTGGGGCTTAGCAGCGATTTGTTACCGGGAGATTTCACTGCGGCGGCGGATGGCGGACGCTGTGGCCGAGGTCGCCGTGGGTGCTGTCGCTCCAGGCCCGGCGTCCAGGCGAGCTCAACGCGGAGGCGGTTGCCAGCTGCGCGGCGCTGAGCGCCGAGGCGTGTCTGAGAAATATGGTGCCGCAAGAGAGGCTCGAACTCCCGACCCCCTCATTACGAATGAGGTGCTCTACCAACTGAGCTATTGCGGCAACGCGACGACCGAACGCCTACCCATTTACCCCGCGCCGCGTCAATCCCCGGTTAAAGCCCCGAAGAAGCGCTGCGGCGCCGACCCGTTCATATGGGGCCGGGCCGCCGTCAGCCGAAGAGGCGGCGGCGGGCCGGCTTCTCTGCCTCGCTCCCGGGGCCGGGATCGTCCGGCGCATGGGCGACCGGAAAGACCACCGGCGCGACCGCATGATCCTCCTCGCGTGGCCCGGGCTCCAAGGCGTCGCCGGCGCCGTTGCCCTCGCGGGCCGGCGCGGCGCGCGCGGGCGCGGCGTCCTCCGCTACCGTCGCGGGAGCGGCGGCAGGCTGGGGCTCCTCCACCTTCGCGGCGGTCGGCGCCGGGATCGCGATCCGCGGCTTGTCGTCGAGGTCGGCGACGACGTCGTCGATCGGCGCGCCCGGGCCGGTGAGCACGTCCGGCGGCGCTTCCCAGACGAAGGCGTCGAGCCGCCCCGTGACCGGCGACACCGGCCCCCAGCGGTCGGAGACGACGCCGTCGGCGATCCAGACCGGGTCGCGCGGCGAGCGCGAGGCGCGGGCGAGCCACTCCCGGACCTGGCCCGTGACGCCGTGCTCGGCCTGCTCGATGTCGGCCATGAGCAGGCAGGCGCGCACCGTCGGGCGCTCGGAAAGGAGCGGGCGCAGCACCTCGCGGGCGCGGCCGAACTCGCGCGCCTCGAGCGCCGCGCGGGCGAGCGCGAGGCGCGATTCGCGGTGCCAGGACGAGAGCTTCGCCAGGGTCTCGGCCCGATGCAGGCGGTCGAGCGCCGAATCGCCCGGGCGCAGATTCATGTAGACGTCGGCGAGGTCGGGATGGGGCTGCATCTTCCACGCCGCCTCGACGATCTTTGCCGCCTTGCGCAGCTCGGCGCGCCGCGACAGCACCTGGCCGGCGACGGCCGCCGCCGGCACGAGGTCGGGCGCGAGCTTCACCGCCTCGAGGGCGCTCGCGAGCGCGCCGTCCTCGTCGCGGTCGCGGCGGGCGAGCGCGTCGGCGGTGAGGAGCACGGCGCGGTGGCGCCGCGCCGTCGCCTTGTCGAGGAGCCCGAGCGAGGCGCGCCGCTCGACGGTCGCGAGCGCGCCGCGCCAGTCGCCGTCGGCGCATTGCGCCTCGAGCACCGCTTCGTTCGCCCAGCCGACGGCGGGCGCGAGCCGCGCCGCCTCGCCGGCATAGGCGCGGGCCGCGACCGCGTCGCCGCGCCGGCGCGCCTCGACGAAGAGGCCGCGCAGCCCGAGCACGCGCGTCTCGGCATCCTCGGCCATGCCGCGGAAGGCCGCCTCGGCGCCGCTGCGGTCGCCGGCGATCTGCGCCGCCTGGGCCTTGAGGAGGAGCGTCAGCGGCTCGCGGCCGAGAAGCCGCTCGGCCTCGCCGGCGTGCCGGCGGGCAGCGCCGGGATCGCCGGCTCCGACCGCCACCATGCCGCGCGACACCGCCGCGTAGCCCTTGGCCCGGCGCCGCGCACGCGACGCATAGGACATGCGGTTCGGCACGCTGAGCACGAACGTCACCACCGCCCACAGGAAGGCGAGCGCGATGGCGATGCCGATCGTCAGCACCGCCGCGACCGCGACCGAGGTCTGGGCCTGGTAGCCGCCCCAGTTGACGACGACGTTGCCGGGCCGGTCGGCGAGCCAGACCGCGCCGAAGGCGGCAAGCGCCAGGAGGCCGATGAAAACGAGTGCGCGCCACATGCCGTTGAAGCTCCCCTAGCGCGTCGCCGCGTCGAGCGCCGCCAAAGCCTGGTTCGAGATCGCCCTGGCGGCGTCCTCGGCCGCGGCCCGGGCCTTGAGCCGGCGGCCGAAATCCTCTTGGGCCCGCCGGGCGGGCTCGGGCAGAGCATCCCACGCCGCCGCCGCCTCGGCGAGGGCGCCGCGGGCGAGCGCGTCGTCGATGCGGGCGACGAGGCTCGGCACCGTGTTCGAGCCGGGCT